>JBIOXP010000178.1:0-8781 GCA_044869705.1 Binatia bacterium
TCGCTGGCGACGGCACCACCACGGCAACCGTATTGGCTCGGTCGATTTTCAGCGAGGGATTAAAGTTGGTTGCGGCTGGCCATGATCCCATGAGCATCAAGCGCGGCATCGACAAAGCCGTTACCAAAGTGGTGGACGAGCTCAAGTCGATGCCGCGCTTGATACTCATCGGGTCGTGTCCCGCGGCGACCAGTTTCAAACCTTCGCTGAAAATGGCGCGGGATAGGACCGTCGCGGTCGTGGTCCCATCGCCGGCGAGATCCGATGTTTTACTCGCCACCTCTTTTACCATCTGAGCGCCCATATTTTCGAATTTGTCTTCCAGCTGGATTTCCTTGGCAACCGAGACGCCGTCTTTCGTAACCGTCGGTGAGCCCCAGGACTTCTCGAGTACGACATTGCGGCCCTTCGGGCCTAATGTCACAGTCACTGCATCGGCGAGCAGATTCACCCCGCGGAGAACTCGACTCCGCGCTTCTTCACTAAAACGTATTTCCTTCGCAGCCATGTTCTATCTCCTCCTTATTCCACGACTCCAAGGATGTCATCTTCACGCATAATCAGATGCTCCTCGCCGTCCAATTTGATCTCTGTTCCCGAGTATTTTCCGAATAGAATCTTATCGCCAGACTTTACCCCAAGAGGTATGAGCTTCCCGTCTTCGTATTTGCCTGGACCGACCGCGACCACTTTACCCTCCTGCGGTTTCTCCTTGGCCGTATCCGGGATGATGATACCTCCCTTGGTTTTCTCTTCCTCCTCAATCCGCTTTACGATTACCCTATCATGTAGGGGACGAATCTTGGTCGCCATCTATTAACCCTCCTGAAATAAAACATAAATTTAGATTCCTGCAGAACAGGTTGGATGCGGGGTAATTTAATCTCGCGAAGCTAATCGTCAAGGGGTAAACGAAAAAAAAAACTACAGTTTTCGGGTCGGCTATTTCCCCGCTTGTTTTGGGGGAACTGCAATCGACCGAATGTACGAGACGATATCCCGGATTTGCTTCTCGTTCAGCGCCCCGCCCCAGGCGGGCATAAAAGTCGATTTGCCCACAGCGCCACCGCCTTTGGCGATGATATTCATCAAAAAACTGTCGCTGAGCTGGTTCATGGCGGCTCCGTTGGTATGATCCGCTGGCCGGACCGGGAGAGAGAGCCCCGCCGAGCCATCACCTTTGCCCCCTTCGCCGTGGCACGTGGCGCAATAAGTCACGTAAAGTTTTTTGCCCTCCGCCTGGTCCTGCGCCCAAACGGCAGACGGCGCCATCAACCCTGCCATAAAAGACATGATAGCCAGCCAATTCGTCGTCTTCATTTGCCTCCGCCTTTTATTCTCGCTCTCTTTTCCTAGCAGATATTTCTCGGCAACGACAACAGCCGGTGGCGAATCGCCCGACCACGGTATTCATTGTTGCGAAACAATGATAAGACTTGCCGATAATTTAGCTGATGGGAGCGAACATGATCAAAATCTGGGGCAGAACGGACTCCTCGAATGTTCAAAAGGTCCTCTGGTGCTGTGGCGAGCTCGATATCGAGTTCGAGCGTGTCGATTGGGGCGGAAAATTCGGTGGAAATAATGATCAAGCCTACAGGGAAATGAACCCCAATGGCCTGGTCCCGACGATTAAGGACGGTGACTTTATTTTGTGGGAATCGAACAGCATCATGCGCTATTTAAACGCCAAATACGGCAGCGGCAAGCTTCTGCCGGCTAGGCCCGAGGCAATGGCTAACGCAAATCGCTGGATGGACTGGCAGCTCTCGACCTTTAACGCGACTATTGTACCGCTGTTCTGGAATCTCGTTCGAACGCCCCCGGAGAAGCGCGACACCAAAGCAGTTGAATCCGCCCTCGAAAAAACCAGCAAGGCCTGGCAGACCGTTGAAAAAGAGCTCTCAGAGAACCGTTTCCTGGCGGGCGAAGAGTTTTCCCTGGGGGATATCCCACTCGGCGTCTGGGCTTACCGGTGGTTCAGTTTGCCGATCGAACGACCGCATCAACCGAACGTTAGGCGCTGGTATGAGCAACTCAAACAGCGCAAAGCTTATCAAAGCTATATCATGATCCCGCTAAGCTAACCGACTCCGGCGCGGCGCCCGATGTCGTCTGCGCGAGCGATTTTTTTTCTTCACCGGCTACGGGCAGCAAGATTTCGATTGCGGCACCGGTCCCTGAATCGTTAGCAATACGGATCGTTCCACCGTTGCGCTCCAGGAATTTTTTCGCGAGCGGCAGTCCAATCCCGGTTCCCTGCGGTTTCGTGGTAAAAAACGGCTCAAAAATACGCTGGCGATTCTCCGTTGGAATGCCGCTGCCCGTGTCTTCGATCAGCAGGCGAACCATGGAGCCAACCCCATTCGAGCGTGATTGAGTGCGTATCGTCACCACGCCGTTTTCCGGAGTTGCCTCGAGCGCATTCGTGATCAACGCCATCAACGCCTGCTCAATATGGTTGGCATCCGAGACGATCGACGGCAGTTCCGGATCGAGATCGAGGTTTAACTTGACCCGCGCGTCCTGAAACCGAGCTCTCAAAGTTTCCGTCACGTCACGTACAATTGCATTGATATCGATCTGTACCGCGCGCGGCTCGAGCGGTTTCACAAAGTTCAGAAGACCTTGCATGCGTTTCTGCACGCGATCGACCTGCTGCACGATTTTTTGCAAATTCTCCCTCATCTGAGGGCTGTTTTCACAGCCGTCAGTCTGCGCATCCAACATTGCGACTTGCGTGGCGGCGCGGATCGACGAGAGCGGGTTGCCGATTCCATGCGCGACGGCCGCCGCCATTTCACCAATCGCGGCCATGCGCTGCGACGCAATCAACTCCGAGCGCATCTTCAGCAGGTTTTCCGCTTGTTCGGCAATTTTGCGCGCCGCTTGCTGAACAATCGCGAACAGCGAAACATACAAAAGCAAACCGCCGCCGAGGGCGCCCAGCAACACAACCACTCGAGCCTGGTGAATAGCCCGGATCACGCCATCTGCGCGACGGTGCGTTTCAAACACGCCCAGCAGCTCCTTGCCGCTTTCGGAATAAATCGGCACATAGATTTCGATTGCTGAAGCTGGCGCATCTCGATCGAGGGAATTTTCGCTTCTCCTGAACGACGCCATGTCGGCAATCACTTCGCCGCGCAACGCTTTTTGTAATTGCGCGTTATCTGGAAACGCTTTACCCACCAGCTGTTTGTCGTCCGACCATAACACGACGCTTTGAGGACTATAGACCTTGAAGCGGAATATATCTGGCGACAGACGCATATAATCGAGTAAGCTCGCAAATTTATAGCCCACCGACTTGCGATCTTTGGTCTTGAAATCATAGGCCTCGAGAAACTTTCGCACGTCGGTGCGCACCATCTGCGCCGTGGTTTGCCACTCACGATCGAGGATTTGATCGATTAAATAATTGGACACGATGAGCCAAAGGGCCGCGGTCATAATGCCGACGCAAACGAAGCTATACAGGGCAAATCGCGTCGTGAGACTGGCGTTGGCAAAATGCTGCGTGATTTTAAAATGATCGAGCTTTCTCAGGCCGCGGAGTTTTTGCCGGGGAGCCTGCGAGCGGACCGGATACGGCATTGTGAGGGGAGTTCTCATTCTAGTGAGCCTTTCCGCCTTCCGCCAAACGCATGACCGCGTCGACGATCTGGGCAACGTCGGGGATCATCGCATCTACCAGCGGTGGACTGTGCGGCGGCGGGATCGGCTGAGCCGCGATCCGCAACACAGGACCACCTAAATCGCTGAAGAGATTTTCCTGAATCAGCGCCGCGATTTCCGCCGATAAGCCCCCGACCATCGGCCCCTCATCGAGAACAATCGCTCTTTTCGTCTTTGCCACCGATTCAAGAATCGCTCGGTTGTCGAGGGGAGCCAATGAGCGCAGATCAACGATCTCGATATCAATCCCCTTTTGCTGCAAGACTTCAGCGGCAGCGTCGGCCTTTAAAACCATGCCGCCGCAAGTCACGATCGTCAGGTCTTTCCCCTGCCGCCGAACCGCGGCGAGTCCGATCGGCACAGTGTAATCGCCCTCGGGTACCGGGCCGCGCTGGCCATAAAGATGATGGCTCTCAAAACAGAGCACCGGATTGGGATCACGAATCGCCGCAAGCAACAAGCCCTTCGCATCCGCGGGTGTGGTCGGCATGATAATTTTTAGGCCGGGAAAATGAATGAAGGCGCCGTGATTACAGCTGGAATGGCTCGGTCCGCCGCCGGGCCGAGTGGCAAACTTGTTTCGCACCACCAGCGGAACATTGATTCGGCCGCCGGTCATATAATGATAGCGCGCTGCGTGACTCGCGAGCTGGTCCATGGCGAGCGGCAAGAGATCCGAAAACTGAATTTCGACCACCGGCCGCATGCCGTTGATGGCGGCGCCGATCCCTAAACCGACCAGCGCCGCCTCCGAAATCGGCGTATCCAAGACGCGAGTTTCGCCGAATTCCTGCATGAGCCCGCGCGTGACTCCGTAAGCGCCGCCAAACAGCGCCACGTCCTCACCCATGACGAACACGCGACTGTCACGCGCCATCTCATATCGCAGCGCTTCGCGGAGCGCCTCCTGGACGCGCATTTCCTTTGTGCCGCCGTCCGGCTGCGCGTTCCCGATCGCCTCAGCCATTGACCACCTCGGCGTCTGCAAAAATGCCCGTGAGATCGACTTCTTTTTTTGGCAAGGGCGCCGCTGCGGCGCGCTTCGCTACGTTCTCGACCTCCGCGTACACAGTCCCATTCAATTTCTGAAACTCCTCTGCGCTTAGCTGCCCTGCTTCAATGAGTTTTTCACTGAGGCGTTTGATCGGGCACTTTAATTTCCACGCCTCGATTTCCTCTTTGGATCGATAGCCGGTGCCGGGATCGCCGCCGAAGTGCCCATCCCAGCGATAGGTGACACACTCGAGAAAGCTTGCTCCGCCGCCGCTGCGCGCTTTTTCGGCGGCAGCACACGCGGCGGCGTAGACCGCCTCCGCGTCGTTGCCGTCGATCGTTTTTCCCTCAAAGCCGTAGGCCGCGGCGCGATCCGACAGGCGTTTGATCGCGACGCTTTTTTCCAAGCTCACCGTCATCGCATATTGATTATTCTCGCAGACATAAACCACCGGCAGCTTCCAGACACCGGCGAGATTCATCGCTTCATGCACGACACCTTGATTGACCGCGCCGTCGCCAAAAAAGCTTACGGCGATTTCTTTCGAGCCGCGGATCTTGGCGGCAAGCGCCGCTCCGGTCGCGGTCGGCACGGTTGCGCCGACCGTGCCCGTGTTCCCCAAAAAGCCGAATCCCATGTCGCCCATATGCATTTTGCCGCCGCGACCTTTCGAATAACCATCGGCACGCCCCATACATTCGCACAACAGCTTATACAGCTCGGCGCCCTTAGCGATGAGATGTCCGGTGCCACGATGATAGCTCGAGATCAGATCCGTCGGCTCCAGTGCCGCACAAACCCCGACGGCGATCGCCTCCTGCCCACGGTAGGAATGCGTGCTGCCGAACATCGCTTTGCGCTGATAAAGCTCTTCGAGCTTTTCTTCAAAAGCGCGCAGTAAAATCATCTGCCGCAACATGGCGAGTCTTTTGGCTGTATCCAAGATGGAAGCCTCCGACGGACGTTTAGAGCATTTGTAATTTGTTGTTATTTGGCCGTGGGGTGGTTGTCAAGGCGACATTGGCGAGAGCCGTCTGTCCCATGCGGATCGAAACCTGGAGATTGGGGATTCCATCTCCTGAAGACGCGGCGGCAACCAAGCTTACGCTCGATGCGCAGCTATTTCACAAAAAAGCTTAACGACTGGGTGGTGTAGCGCACGAGCGGGGAAAAATAGACGCCAAAAACGATCGTAAGCACGGTCAATGGGATCAGAAGCGTGAAGTTAGTCCTAGCCACGCAAACGCTTGTGTCCTCGGGATTGGGAGTATCGAGAAACATCGTCTTGACGATCTTCGCATAATAATAAAGCGAGATCACACTATTGATCGCGGCCACCACGGCAAGCACGGCGAATGCGCCGCCTTGCTTCAGCACCGCCGAGAACAGAAAGAATTTACCGACAAATCCGGCGAACGGCGGCAGGCCGGTCAACGAAAAAAGAAAGATCGCCAAACACACAGCCGGGACTATCGCACCGCGCCACGCCAGACCACGATATGTTCCGATATCTTCATCACCGGTGACATTGGCGATCATCGCCACGACGAGAAAAGCCCCGACGTTCATGATGAGATAAACCACGACGTAAAAAAGAATCGCCGAAAGTCCATCGTTGTTCAGTACCGCCAAACCCATCATCATATAACCCGCATGGGCGATTCCGGAGTAGGCGAGCATGCGTTTCAAGTTGCGCTGGTTCAGTGCGCAAAGATTACCGACCGTCATGGTGATCATGCTGAGAAAAAGCAAAACCTGGGGCCACTCGACGCCTGAGGTAAAGGCCCAATCGCCGCTCGGCAGCACGCGGGAGACACCGGGGAAAAAGAACCGCGTCATGATCGCGATCCCGGCTGCATTGGAAGCGACCGACAAAAATGCCGTAAAGGGCGTCGGCGCCCCTTGATAAACGTCCGGCGACCACATGTGAAACGGCACGAATACGATCTTGTAACCAAACCCCGCCAGAATAAAAACGAATGCCATGAACACCGCGGCCTTGTTGAATGAAGCTTGGCCGAGAGCCGCCTGAATCGCCGCATAGTCGAGGCTGCCGGTCATGCCGAAGATCCAGCTCATGCCATAAATCATGGTGCCGGACGCAACGCCGCCATAGATCAAGTACTTCAATGCTGCTTCGCTCGAGCGGCGGTTGTGCGGCAAAAACCCGGTGAGCACATAGGAAGTTAAACTGACAAGCTCCAGCGACAGATAGGCCATCAGCAGATTACTCGAGGAGGCCATGAAAAACATCCCGAGCGTGCAGGTCAGCAGCAATGTGTAGTATTCACCCTCATGAACTTGCTTGATTTCGTTGCTGTCGAGCGACATCCAGATACACAGGATCGTCGCGGCCAACGCAATCACCTTGAAGAATAGACTGAAATTGTCGAGCACCATCATGCGGTGAAACAACCACCCGGGCGGTGCATGGTAGAGATCCAAGGTGGCGATCAGAGATGCCGCACAACCGACCAGCGCAATCATCGCCACGCCGCGCCGACTGCGGGCGATCAAGTCGAGGATGATCAGCAGCAGGATCGTCCCGGAAAGTATGATCTCCGGGACAAAGAAGCTGAGACTCGCAACGTTCTTGAGGTCCATCAGCAAGGTTAAAGATGCGGAATAACGACCTGATTGATTTGATCCAGCGATGAGCGCAGCAGGTCCAATACGACGCTCGGATAGACGCCGACGATGATGACGATGACGCCAAGCGGCACCAGGGTGAACATCTCGCGGCCGTTGATCTCCGGGAAGGTCAGATACTTTTCATTGGCGGGACCGAGATAAACGCGCTGGATTGTCCAGAGAAGATATCCGGCGGTGAGGATTACACCACTGGCGCCGAGGATGGTCAGGACCGGATACTTTTGCCACGTCCCGAGCAACACCAGGACTTCCGAAATAAATCCGGAAAGTCCGGGCAGCCCCATTGACGCGAAAAACGCCAGTGCCGTCACGCCGGTATAGACAGGCATGATCGCCGCCATACCGCCGAAACCCTCGATTTCACGATGGTGCGCGCGATCGTAAATCACACCCACCAGAAGAAACAGCATTCCCGTAATCGTGCCGTGATTGAACATCTGCAAAACCGCGCCGTTCAGCCCCTGGGTCGTAAAGCTCGCCATGCCGAGCATCACATAACCCATGTGACTGACGCTCGAGTAAGCAACGAGTTTTTTAAGATCCTTCTGCGCCATCGCGCAAAGCGCGCCGTAGATAATGTTCCAAGCGCCGAGCGCGCCGAGGCACCAGTAAGCCATGTCGGCCGTCGCAGCGGGAAGCATGGGAAAATTCGTGCGCAGAATGCCGTACGTCCCCATCTTCAGCAGCACGCCGGCAAGGATCACCGAAATCGCCGTTGGCGCTTCGACGTGGGCATCGGGTAGCCACGTATGGAACGGAAATGCCGGAATCTTGATGGCAAAGCCGATGAAGAGCGCCATCCAGATAACGTGCTGAAATCCCCAACGTAGTCCGGTAAACGGCCACATCGGTATCACTTGAGTGCTGTATTTGTTCCCCTGCGCCATCATGATGCGCATATCAAAGGTGTGCGGGTCGGTGGTGAAGTAAAGCGCGAGGATGGCCAGCAGCATCAACACGCTGCCGAACAAGGTATACAGAAAAAATTTGATCGCCGCGTATTCGCGCCGGGGTCCACCCCAGATACCGATGAGAAAATACATCGGCAGCAGCATGACTTCCCAAAAAACGTAAAAGAGGAAAAAATCGAGGGCGCAGAAAACGCCCATCATGCCCGCGTCGAGCAGGAGAAAGAGCGCAAAATAACCCTTCACCGCTTTCTCGATCCCGAAGGAAGCAAAGATGCAGAGAAAGCTCAACAGCGCCGTCAAAAGGACCATGGAGATACTCAAGCCATCGACGCCCATGGTGTAACTGATGTTGTAAGCAGGGATCCAGGTGTAATCTTCGATGAACTGAAATCCCGGAAGCGCGCAATCGAAATTCTTGAACAGCCAAATCGCCATGAGCAGCGGCGGCACCGTTGCCGCTGCCGAAACCCACCGAATCAGCTTGGCGTTGTTCGGCAGCGCGAGCACGATGGCCGCTCCGGCAACAGGTATGAAAGTCATATAACT
>JBIOXP010000179.1:0-10537 GCA_044869705.1 Binatia bacterium
CCTATTTACCGACGGTTTTGCAAGTAAAGACCTTGGTCGATGCACTGCGCGATGACACTCGATTTTCCTGTATCGAAACCACGGAAACGCTGATGCGCTACTGGCATTTTAAAGGGATGAGCGCCCGGCCGCAGCATCGCATGGTGGCGCATACGGGGTTTATCACCTCAGCGCGTCGTCTCGCAGACGGTGAAAAAGACCTTCCCCGGGCGCGCTGAACCGCCGCTCGGAAAACCGCGCAAACAATTGCTTCACCTGATGAGTAGCCGAGTAGCGAAAGTTGGCCTGGAAATCTATGGTCGTGCCCAGAGCTGAATGTAATTCTGTTCGGTATCGAAGAAATAGATCGCCTTACCCGTCGGCCGCACCACCGGCTGATCGATCAGAATTTTGACCCCCGCTTTTTTGAGCTCATCATTGGCTTTGTCGAAGTCGTCCGAACTGACCTCCAGAGCTAAGTGGGAAGTTCCTTCATCGAAATCGCCACGCTCGACGGCAGACGGACGCTGGAACAGGACCAAGCACATACCGTCTTCCATGAACAAACGGGCAATGTTGGGAAACATGCCGTACTTGTCTTTGTACGGTCCGCCACTTTCAGTGTCATAACCCACTTTCGTGCACTTCATGCCCAGCACCTCGGTGTAAAACTTTACCGCTCGCTCGAGGTCATTGCATGGCAGCCCGATGTGATAGATTTGTTTGACTTTCATGGTCTGATTCCTCCGTTTGATTTTTTATACTGTAACCCGAACACCGGTTTCAAGCGCCGCGCAATTGGATAATAGCGCAGCGACAGCGTCACCCGACTTGACATCCATGGTGAATCCACTAAACATCCATAACCCATGAAGGGAGCGCCTTTCGTTCTATGCTGCTTTTTTTTCCTGCTTTGGATCCTCCGAACCAGCGCAGAAGCGCAGCAGAATCTCGACCGGATCGTCATAACCTATCCTAGCCGCAGCATTGCCTCGGTCGATCTTTACATCGCCCAGGAGCGCGGCTTTTTTCGGCAAGAAGGTCTGTTGGCCGATGTCGTGCAAGTGCGCGGCAATATCGGCGTGACGGCGCTTTTGAGCGGCGATGCTCATGCCGTCAATAACGTTGGCACGGTGATTCGCGCCATGGAACGGAGCGATCTGCCGGTCAAAGTGATGACTCAAAGCCTCAAGAAAAACCTTTTTTGGCTGGTCACCAAGCCGGAAGTGAAGTCGCTCAGCGAACTGAAAGGCAAGATCTTTGGGACCACTACCTTCGGCGGCGCACAGCATCTCGCTGCGGCTCGCCTGCTGCAAAAGGCTGGGCTCAATCCCGATAAAGACATTACGGTGGTGATCGGCGGCGATGTCCCCGCGCAGCTACAAAGCTTGGTCAGCGGCACCATTCAATTGGCGGCTTTGTCGCCGCCCACCGTGATTCTGGCACGAGACAAGTTTAGGTTGAAAATTCATGGCAGCACGCTCGACGATTTGCCCAATTTGCAAAATGGCCTGGCGTTCACCGAAAAAATGCTGCGGGACAAACGCGAACTGGTCAAGCGGATTCTCAGAGCACGCTCTCGGGCGCATCGTTATTTTTGGGAAAACGAACGCGGTACGGCCGAGGTTCTCGCCAATTATCTAAAAGTCGATTTAGCTGTAGCCCTTGAGTCGTATCGTTTGGCTCGCCCGGCATTTACCACCAACGGCGTGGCCAGCGATAAAGAAGTAGAAGATTTCCTTCGCGCCGACGCGGAGGTGTTGAAGCTGAAAGAGCCCGTCCCCGCCGCGAGGATTTTTGACTTCAGCCTGCAAAAGGAAGTAAATCAGGAGTTGGGAATCAAATAGTGTCGTTGCGAGCCATATGGGTGCACCGTTGATCCAGGCACAGGACATCACTTTGGTCTTCAAGTCCAAAGATCGAGAACCGGTTACGGCGTTGCGGAATTTCAATCTTCAAGTCGGCAAAGGTGAATTCGTCAGCATTGTCGGGCCGTCCGGCTGCGGCAAAAGCACTTTTCTCAATCTGCTGCTAGGCCTCATTAAAGCCGACTCGGGTGATATGACGCTCGGCGGCGCGCCGATCGCCGGGCCGGGACAAGAGCGCGCCATGGTCTTTCAAGAGTTCGGGTTGTTGCCGTGGCGCACCGTGCGCGCCAATGTCGAGCTAGGGCTGGAGCTCAAAGGGATACCGTCGTCCGAACGCGCCGAGCGCGCCACCGAGCTGATCAAGTTGGTCGGCTTGAAAGACTTCGAGCGCCATTACCCCCACGAGCTGTCCGGCGGGATGAAGCAACGGGTCGGGCTGGCCCGAGCGTTGGCGACGGAACCGGAAGTTCTCTTGATGGACGAACCCTTCGCCGCCCTCGACGCTCAGACGCGCGATCTCATGCAGACCGAGCTTTTGCAGATCTGGGAGCGCACAAAAAAGACCGTACTGTTTGTCACTCACAGCATCGAGGAGGCAGCGTATCTCTCCGATCGCGTCATCATCATGACCGCGCGGCCGGGCCGGGCCAAGGAGAGTCTGAAAATTCACCTGCCCCGCCCGCGCGATTACGAGATGCGTCTCACGCCGCAATTCAACGAGATTAAATCGCGGATCTGGGACGTGCTCAAAGAGGAACTCACTTCGCGAGCGCTACAATGAAGCTCAAACAATTTTTTGCCGAGCATCGCCGGTTCTGGCTCGGAGTCGGCTCTGTGCTTTTCGTGCTCGCGGCCTGGGAAGCGCTGCTGACGTACGTTTTTCCGCTCAATCCCTTCTTCTTCACCAAGCCTTCTCTGATCGCCGTGGCCTTCAAGGAGCAGGTCATTTACGGCGCCCTCTGGGGCGACCTGGCCGTCAGCAGCAAGGCGTTTTTGTGGGGATTCAGCTTCGCGATCGTCCTGGGCATACCGTTGGGCGCTCTAATGGGTTGGCGTCGCAAGGCCGGCTACACCCTCGACCCTTTTTTCACCGCGCTCTATGCGAGCCCGCTGGTCGCTCTCGCTCCGCTCATCATCGTGGTTTTCGGCGTCGGTCTGTTCGCCAAATCGGTTTTGGTCTTCGCGCTCTCCGTCTTCCCTTTCATCTTCAACACCTTTGCCGGCGTGCGCTCCACCGATCGCCTGTTGATCAACGTGGTCAGATCCTTCGGCGGCGGCGAAAAGGATCTCTATCTCAAGGTCATCTTTCCGAGCACTCTGCCTTACATCATCGCGGGCGCGCGGATCGCGCTCGGCCGCGGCCTGGTGGGGATCATCGTCGGCGAATTCTACGCGGCTTCGGAGGGCATCGGCTACGCGATCTCTCGTTTCGGCGACACTTACCGGCTGCCGGAAATGTTCGCGGCGATCTTTCTGTTGATGATTGCCGCGGTCGCGCTTACCGAAGGCATGAGAAAACTAGAAACCGTACTGGCGCCGTGGAAGATTACGCAGGAGACGCGATGAAGCGGCTGGCTAATTTCTACAGCGAAAGAGAGCAATCCATTCTCGGCGGGGGATTCATCCTGCTTCTGATCGTCCTCTGGGAGTTGATGCCGCACGTCGTGCCCCTCTCGAAAGGATTTTCGCTTTTCTTCACTACGCCCTGGAAGGTTGTCGAGGCCGGCTACCAATTGTTCGTCGAGAACAAAATTCAGGAGCACTTTTACGTCAGCTCGATCGAGTTCCTCGCCGGCCTTGGATTGGCGATCATCGTTGGGCTGCCGCTAGGACTCCTCACCGGCCGCTCGCGCAACCTCGATGCGATGGTCGATCCTTTCGTGACCGTCTTTAATGCCACTCCCAGGCTGATTTTCCTGCCGCTTTTCATCCTGTGGTTTGGTATCGGCATCTGGTCCAAGATCATGATCGTTTTCATCGGCGCGGTATTTCCTCTGCTCATCAATACTTACGAGGGAGTGAAGAACGTCGATCGAGTGCTGGTCAATGTGGTCCGATCGTTCGGCGCCAACGAATGGCAGATCATGAAGATCGTCGTGCTGCCCAATTCCGTTCCCTACATCGTCGCCGGCCTGCGGCTAGCGATCGGGCGGGCGATTCTCGGTGTGGTGGTTGGAGAATTTTTTGGCGCTAGCAAGGGTCTCGGCTTCATGATCGCCACCGCGGCCACCAACTACAAAGTGGACGTGGTATTCGCTGGCGTTGCGATCTTTATGGGCCTCTCTCTGATCCTGACGATGGCGGTAAAAAAGATCGAATCCAACCTCTCGCGCTGGCGCCCCGAAGAAGCCAAAACTTTCTAGTTCTTACTTGGTCACCTTCCTCCCCATCTCCTTGAGAACTTCATTCAAGATATCACGGGCGACGAACTGTTCGATATCGGGCAACGGCTTGCCCGCCGGCCAGCCAAGCTCCGGCGTTGTTCGGGATTGAAAAAGCTCCAGCAGCAGATCGTGAGGAATTTCCGGACCAAAGGCATTCGCCACCTGATTGTATATTCCCTCGGCCAACACGGGCTCTTTGATTTCAAAATATTTCTGGATCACCTCGATGGTACCCTGCTTATTCGTTTTGACGTAATCGTCGGCTTTGACCATGGCGCGGATAAACCGCTTAACCACGTCCCGTTTCTCTTTGAGAAAGTCGCGGTGGGTAATAAACGTCCCGCCGAGCCTCGGAATGTAATCCCCCGTCTTCACCAGTATCTTCATGCCCGCCCTTTCGGCTCTCGCGGCGTGGGGAAAAGAAAGTAAAGCAGCGTCGATTGATTTATTGATCAGCGCGGCTACCCGGTCGGTCTCGGCGTTGAAGGTGATCACCTTGTAGTCCTTGCCGGGTTCCATTTTGAAGAATTTTCCGAGCACCACCACCGCCTCGGTGTAAGCGGCCTGCCCCGGCCTCTCAAGGCCTATGGTTTTTCCTTTCAACTCCTCCACCCGCTTGAACCCAGGTTGAGTGACGATTGCCCATTGAGAAACCAACGACTCGCCGACGATAAAAGCCAGCGGCGCTCCTTTGAGCATCGCCTCGGCGCCCCCGCCGGGAATCGGCACGAACTCGATTTCTTTAGCGATAGCGGCCCTGACCAAAACACCCGCGCCGGCTGAAATGAAGTCGGCGTTTAGCCCTTCCGCTTTCAACAGGCCCTTGTCCATGGCTATGTAGGAAGGGATGTGAAAGCCACTGCCGCCGATCGTCTTGCCGATTTTGATCGATTGCGCGAATACAGAATACGCTGGCAATAGCAGGAGTGGCGCCGTGGAAATTGCAACGAGCGCGAACAAAACCCACCGTCTTCGCACGAGATTGAGCAGATTCATGGAGTCCCCCTTTTTCACGAGACCGACGATAGGGAACCATATAATCCCGAGTGACCGACACAGGCAACCCCGCGCGCTGCTGTTTGACAGAGCGTCGGCTCCTGCTAAGGTGACGTGCTAACGATCGAGGAGGATTTGCCCCATGAATATACTGATCACTGGAGCGGGACTGATCGGCAGCAACGCCGCTCGCCACGCGGTCGATAACGGCGACAAAGTCGCGCTTTTTGATTTGTCGCCCAACCGCGATTACGTCGACAAGATCGTCGGTCCAGACAAAGCTGATATCGTTGCCGCCGATATGCGCGATTTACCGGCGCTGCTCTCGGCGCTGGAAAAATTCAACGTCGATACCATCGTTCATACCGCGGGCTTGATCGGATCGCGCGTACAGGAAAATTCTTACACCGGCGCGACCAATAATATACTCGGTACGATCAATATCCTCGAAGCTGCGCGGCTGCGCAAACTACGGCGCGTGGTTTACGTCAGTACCTTTGGCGTCTATGATCGTAGTCACATTAACGATACCGTAATCCGCGAAACCCATCCGATCGGCGGCCATAATCTCTACGCCACCACAAAAGTCTGCTCCGAACACCTGGTTCATGCTTATGCCAGCATGTACAAACTCGATACAATTATCATCAGGCCAGGCGGCGTATTCGGCCGGGGTTTTTACATCGGCGGGTCGACCGTGGGCAAAGTCATGCGCGACTTGGCGCTGGCGATTATCAAAGGCGAGCCGATCAGCATCGATGCGAAGACGTATGGTCCGAATGAGTACGTTTATGGAAAGGACGTCGGCAGAGCGCTCTTTCTCGCTTGTGTGGCAGAGAATCCAAAGCAGCGAGTCTATAACGCAGGCACCGGAGCCGTGCACGGCCCTGAGGAGCTTGCGGCGGTGGTCAGAGAGTTGGCACCCCGCAGTGAAGTAAAGGTCAGCGGCACAAGCGGCGCCGGTCGAAGCCGCAGCATACCCATGGACATCAGTGTCGCAAAAGCCGAGCTCGGCTATGCGCCGAAATTTACGTTGAAGGACGCCCTGCGCGACTACATGGAGGAGTTGTGGTCGGAGGAACGGCGGCAATAACCTAGGTACCGAAACGAAACCGGATCATATAGTACAACGCCGCGAGACCGTCTTTCCACGTGATCTTCTTTCCTTCCAAGTAGGTGCGGCCGTGATACGCGATCGGCACCTCATAAAACCGGCAGCCTTTTTTTGCCAGCTTAACGGTGATTTCTGGCTCGAATCCGAAACGCTTCGACTGAAGCTCGATCCCCTTCAGCGCTTCAGCCCGAAAAACTTTGTAACCCACTTCCATGTCCGAGAGATTCAGATTCGTCAGCATATTCGAAAGCAGTGTCAAAATGCGGTTTCCCATGGAATGCCAGAAAAACAGCACCCGGTGCGCGCCGCCGCCGGCAAACCGGGTACCGTAAACCACATCCGCCACGCCGTCCTGAATGGGTTGCAGTAAATTAGGGTAATCCTTCGGATCGTACTCCAGATCTGCATCCTGAATCAGCAGCACATCGCCGGTCGCATGCGCGATGGCGGTCTTCAAAGCGGCGCCTTTGCCCTGGTTTTCTGGTTGGAAAATGATTTTGATCTCGTTGAGCGGGTCGCCGCCACGGCGGTTTTCTTCGTCGAGCCGCGTCAAAATTTCCCGGCTCCGATCCTTTGAACCGTCATCGACAAGGATGATCTGCTTCGGCATTTTGACGGCACAAACGCGCCGAACGATCTCGTCCAACGTCCGCTCTTCGTTGTAGACGGGGATCAGGACCGAAAGTTTCACTGTTCAAATTCGCGCTTTTTGAGCTCGCGCACGAAGGCGGAAAGCTTGGGGTCGGCATTTACCGCATCATTTATTTTGGCCTGGAAATCTGCAGCCGCCCGTTCCAACGGGGTAGTATCGACTCTGAGGCCGAGCCATTGGTTCAACCGTAACAGCAAAGCCAGCGTTCCTCTGGGATTGGGCGAAACGGACAAGTAATGCGGTAATGATGCCCAGAGACTCACATGCGGCACGCCAGCAACCCTGCAAGCATCCGTCAGGACGCCCACAATTCCCGTCGGGCCCTGATAACGCGAGGGTACCAGATCGAGCTGTTCCATTAACTGCGCGTCGGTGGAAAAACCAGTAAGCGGCACCGGGCGGGTATACAAGACTTCGTCGAGATAGGCGCCTAGCGTAATCACCATCTCCGCCTGGCACTCCCGCGCAAATCGAAGCATGGTTTCAGTAAAGGTTCGCCAGCGAAGGTGCGGCTCGGCGCCGAGCCCGAGCACAAAATCCTTTTCGATCCCAATGCCAGGGCCGTGATAAAAGTCATACGAGGGCCAATGAATTTCTCGATTTTTGCTTTCGTTAAGACGTACCACCGGCCGTTGCCGGTAGAAATCGTAGAACTCCTCCGGATCGATGCTCGCGAACTTCTTGCTCAGCAGTTGATCGATAAGGTAGCGAACCGCCGTCGAAGCAGAGGCGCCCGCATCGCTCCAGCCGGCAAACGACAACACCAGCACGGGATTGCGCAACGCCGGTCGGCTATCAAAGTTTAGAACTTCCATAGTCGATCAATCTAACACAAACAGCGCACTTCTCTCCAGGGCAAAAATGACAAAAGCGTTGTCGTGGATGGTATTTAGGCAGCATCAGCCAACAAATAGCGTGAATTTGACGCCGTTAAGATTGATAAGCGGTTTTGGCGCAAGCAGACGACGGTCAGGAGAGAGTACCCGCTGGGCAATTTCCCAATTCACCGGCGGTACCGGGCTGAGTTGTCGGATTTCATCGAGATCGAAATAGGCGGCCCGGTCGACCTCACGTCCGTCCGCGATCGGCTCGCCGCGAATCGGCCGCAAAAGGAGAATGACGTAAATGCCGTTGCCGCTCTCCGGATCGTAGCGGCTTCTGAGCCCAAGCACCGCTTCGACTTCGCTGACAACCCCTGTTTCTTCCTCGACCTCGCGTACCACGGCCTGCTCGATGGTTTCAGCGGGCTCGATGAAGCCTCCCGGCAACTGCCAGTTACCGCGGCCATGTCGCGAGGCACGCCGGACTAATAGCAGTCGCTGATCGCGCACAACGGCGCCGCCCACACCGATATTGTACCCGTTGTTGTACCGCTCAGGGATCGCCACGAAAAACTCGCTGCCGCAGATAGCTAACAGCTGTGTGCCGTATGTACCTGGCCAGTGTCTAACAGCGCTTATAAGGCGATGAGTGTTGGGAAGCAAGGAGAACGTCGCAAATAAAGGCAAAACCCGCGGGTGAATTTTTATAAAAACATATGGGGCGACGGCCGGTCGCCCCATAGGCAAGCGCACTAATCGTGACGGTAGTCCCAGCGTGGGCGATCCCGATCAGATAGTCGGCCCCAGTTCCACCAACCGTTATCACCTCTGTTCCACCGCCCCGGATTGTCGTACCGGCCATAGTTGCCGTAGCGGTAGCGGTCACCGCGATAATCGTCGTAGCGACCGAGTTGCCGGCGATCCTGAGCAATCTCTCTCAGATCATCGCGAATCTCGGCGCGTTTCCGATATACATCGTCACGACTACCGCCCTTGCGGTACAGTCGTGAGAGATCGCGGCGGTCACGCTCCAATTCGTTACGATCCTTTTAGAGCTCGCGCCGAGCTGCCTCATCGGCTTTCTTCTGGCGATTGCGTGCGTTGGCGTCTGCAATATTGGGTGTGCCGAACGCGAGCAGGGATACAATTCCGGCCGCTACCAAGCTTAACCATCCTTTTTTCATAGGAACCCTCCTTGAGCCATTAGACTCGCCGGAGTGGCGTCCGTTAACGGCTGCTTTTACCGGGTTCTGGCTCGCGCAAAAGCAAATGGCTTAGATATGAGAAATTGTCGAAACCAGCGGCGGAACGGCCGAATATCGTTAGTGCTAGCTTTCCGTGATGCTCGGAGATACTTTGGAACCTGTCGTTCCCGTTAATCAGGAGCAATGTGTGGTGGTTAATCCAGCCTACGATCCGACCGATTCCCGATATTACGATGAAAAGGACCTTCGAACAGAAGCTGAGCGGATTTTTGGGCGCTGCGCCGACTGCCGTTTGTGCGTAAAATTTTGCGGCAGCTTTCCCAAGCTATTCGACGCCATTGATGAGTATTGCACGGAAGATAAATACGCTGAAGTCGACACCAAGAAATTAAAGCACCAGGACATCGATAGTGTTGTCGATCTCTGTTTTCAATGTAAGCTTTGCTACATCAAGTGCCCCTATACTCCGGGCGATCACGAGTGGGCGATCGATTTTCCTCGTTTGATTGCCAGGGCCAAAGCCCAACGAGTCAAGAAACAAGGGGTGCCGCTGCGCGACCGCTTACTCGGCAACCCGGATCTCGTCGGCAGAGTCGGTACCGCTACCCCGCACTTCGCCAATAGGGCTAATGAGAATTCAATCAATCGTCAACTGCTGCACCATACCTTGGGGATTCACAAAGATAAAAAGCTTCCGCCATTTGCATCCAAGACATTTGCAGCTCATTTCGAGACTCACCGACAAAAAATCTCCGATGAACCGGTCGCCAAAATCGCGTTCTTCTCCACGTGTTACGTAAATTACAACCAGCCGGAAATCGGTCTGGACACGCTTGCGGTCATGGAGCACAACAACGTCGATGTAGCGTTTGCGTATGAGCAATGCTGCGGTATGCCGCTTTGGCATAACGGCGATATGGACAGCGCTCTCAAGTTCGCGCAGGAAAACGTTTCGCGCTTGATTGACCACGTCATTCAGGGCCGTACGGTGGTCGCCAGCAGTCCGACCTGCTCACAGATGATCCGCGTCGAATACCCACGCATGCTCGGCAGCGATGAAGCCAAGAGGGTCGCGACCCAAACGATGGACCCGATGGAATTTCTGGCGCGCCTGGCAGCTCAAGGAAAACTAAAGAAAGACTTCAGGACTGGCGCCGGTGAAATCACGTACCAGGTTCCTTGTCACCTGCGCGCGCAAAATATCGGTTACAAAACCCGCGATGTTTTAACCATGTTGCCGGAAACGAAGGTACGAGTCGTCGAGGAATGCTCGGGTCATAATGGGACTTGGGCGATGAAAAAAGAAAACTTCGAGCAGTCACTCAAGTGGGGTTCTCGGGCGTTTCGTGCGATGGCCGAAGGAAACCCGAGCGTAACGTGTTCCGATTGCCCATTAGCCGCCATCCAAATCGAACAGGGCACCGGTCGCCGGCCGCTTAATCCAATGCAGATCCTTGCCAGGAGCTATCGCGGCGAGCGGATCGTTTAGAGCTTTCAGGCGACTTCGGCGAGGGGATC
>JBIOXP010000180.1:0-7204 GCA_044869705.1 Binatia bacterium
AAGCGTTCGCGGTGGCGTTCCATTCTGCCCGTGCGGTGCCATGCCGCCATATCGCGGCGCAGCTGGTCCGCTTCACCGGGGGTGTAATCGGCGGCAATCATCGCCAGGCGCATCACCTGCTCTTGAAACAGCGGCACGCCGAGAGTTTTTTCCAGCACAGGTCTTAACGATGGATGGGGAAATTCTACTTCTTCCTTGCCCTGGCGCCGTCGTAAGTACGGATGCACCATACCGCCGGTGATCGGACCGGGGCGGACGATGCTGATCTCGATCACCAAGTCATAAAAGTTTTTCGGCCGAAGCCGTGGCAGCATCGCCATCTGCGCGCGGCTTTCGATCTGGAAAACGCCCACCGTGTCGCCTTTGCAAATCATTTCGAAAGTCGCTTCATCGCGCGCGGGAATGGTTGCCATCGACAGCTCTATGCCGCGCTGTTGGCGCAACAGTTTGAAGCACAGATCGAGCTGGGTGAGCCCGCCCAGACCGAGCAGGTCGACTTTAAACAGGCCGAGATTCTCGACGTCCTCTTTGTCCCACTGGATCACCGTGCGCTCGGCCATGGTCGCATTCTCGATCGGCACCATGTCGTGCACCGGTTCATGGCCGAGGAGAAATCCGCCGGGATGAATCGACAGGTGGCGCGGAAAATCCAAAATCTCGTTGGCGAACTGGAGCAAATGCTCATGCAGTCCGGCGGCCGGATCGACACCCAACGCCGCCAGCACTTCCGGCCGGACGTTTTCATAGGACGACAGAAACTTCGCCACGCGGTCGAGCGCCGTCTCGGAAATCCCCAAAGCCTTGCCGACATCGCGCAGCGCCGAGCGCGAGCGGTAGCGCACCACGTTGGCGACCATCGCGGCGCGCTCGCGGCCATATTTTTGATAAACGTGTTGGATCACTTCCTCGCGCCGGTCGTGTTCTATATCGAGATCGATATCCGGCGGTTCGGCGCGCTCTTTGGAAATAAAGCGCTCGAACAGTAATCCGATGCTTTTGGGATCGACGGCCGTAATGCCGAGGCAGTAACAAACGACGGAATTCGCCGCCGAACCGCGTCCCTGACAGAGGATGTCGTGAGCGCGGCAAAACTCGACGATTTCCCACATGGTGAGAAAGTAACCGGGATAATCGAGCTCCTCGATGATTTCCAGCTCCTTTTCGATTTGCCTGACAATTTCGCTCGGAATCTCCCCTTCGAAGCGCCAGCGCGCGCCGTTGAACGTTTGCTGCCGCAGCCATTCCATCGATGTGGTACCGTCGGGTAACTGCTCCGAGGGATAGCGATAACGGATTTCGCTGAGCGAAAAGCTGCATCGCCCGGCAATTTCGACCGTGCGCGCCACCGCCGCAGAATCGTCATCGAAGAGCTTTGCGAAAGCGTAAGGCGGCTTCAATGCGTATTCCGCATTGGGTTTTAAGCGCCGGCCGCACGACGCGACCGGAATACCGTGACCAATCGCCGTCAATACATCTTGCACCCGGCGGCGTGCGGGCGTGTGATAAAGCACTTCATTGGCGGCGATCCACGGAATGCCAAAGCGCCGCGCTCGCTCGCGCCATTCTGCTTCGTGAGCGACTTCCTCTTCGCGGCGGTGCCGCGCCAGCATGACATAAAGCCGATCACCGAAGGCATCGCAAAGGTTACTCGTAATATCATCGAAGTTAATTTCGTGTAGTGATGGACTCCGACCATCTCGACGAGATTGCCCCTTTGCGTCATTCCGGCGAAAACCGTAATCCACGTCGCCGTATTTTCCACCCCACAAGGCAATCAATCCTGCCGCGTGCGCACACACTTCATCCCATTTGACGGAGCTCTCTCCTTTTGCCGAACGTAATCGGCCCTTGCTGATTAACCGGCAGAGATTCGCATAGCCGGCGCGGTCCTGCGCCAAGAGCACCACGGTCGAACCATCCTCGATAGTTACCTCGGAACCCACGATGATTTTCAGACCGACTTCGCGTGCTTTCACGTAAGCGCGCACGATGCCGTAAACGCCGTCGCGATCGGTCAATGCCAAAGCCGGCAGCCCGAACCGAGAAGCTTCGTCCACCAGCTCATCCGGATGGCTCGCGCCTTCGAGAAACGAAAAATTAC
Source organism: Binatia bacterium (assembly GCA_044869705.1). Taxonomy (GTDB): domain Bacteria; phylum Desulfobacterota; class Binatia; order UBA9968; family UBA9968; genus DP-20. The sequence continues at coordinate 2,102 of JBIOXP010000180.1, forward strand.
TCTTGCACCAGAGCGGCACGTAGACAGACATAAGAAACCGAACGCTTTTTCATGGGGTCCGATCAGCAGATGCTAAAAATTCTGCTGCTACAGGGTCGAAAGCAAATTTGAGAGGGTCGAAACAAAGTGACTCGTCACTCGGGTCAGATTGCGAGAAGCCATCGTCGTCCATCGCATTAGCGGCGCAAGAGTTGAACCAGGTAATGACTTCCTAATACCAGCGGACCTCCCAGTAGTACGAACCAGACGCTCCAGGTCAGCAGGTCGTAGTTATGGCCGCGGTTGCCCATAAGCCAGAGCCAACGGCCCGCTGCCACTAGCCCGCCGAAAAGTCCTACAATAAGCCACCCGCGATTGCGCGACCGCTTCATCGAGGCCGGTGATGCCAGCACCGCTACCCAAAGTGCTCCGACTCCCAATCCGGCCGCCGTCACCCAACCCAGAAGCACCGTTGCTGCACGAAAGTCCGCCCAGCGTTCGGCCGCCGAATGATCGGGCTCTAAGAGACTGTTCACAAGAGCAAATGCCACTGCCAAACTTCCCCCGAACAAGAGCGGGAGAAGCAACACCGTGGCTGGAAGCGGTCCTACGATAATACGTATCCAGCGCGCCATGCGTTCTCGCTCTCAACCTGGTTGACAATTCAGGCCAGTGTCCTCGTCCAAAATTAGAACGAGCGTGTTATCGCTTCTCCGGTGGAATATTTCTGATCGCCGCGGAAAATACTGCATGCCTCACCGGATCAACAGGTCTGTGCCTGATCGTGGTACTCGCCGGGTCTTTACCGAGAAAGTTGTCGCGGTGCCAATTTCTCGCCGGCCTGATCGGCCGCGGAACAAATCCGCCGCCGCAGTTTGGACAGACATCGTATAAAACATTCTCGACGCAGGCCGCGCAAAAGGTGCATTCGTAAGTACAGATGCGCGCATCGCGCGAGTCCGGAGGCAGCGCTTTATTGCAGTTTTCGCATGTGGGTCTCAGCTCTAGCATGAAGTTACATCCTGTTCTAAAAGGGTACACCGGCGAGGCTGGCCCAGACAAATACCGTTTGGCGCAGCCGAGAATCGCCGTGTTCCGCTGGGTGGGCGCAAATATCAGCAAAATGCTTGAATAGACGTTTCATGAAAGCTCGATAGCTCGTGCGGCGCTGGAACAATATCTCTACGCGCGACCGAAAGGTCCCCGCCTGCTTACGAGCTGTTCTCTGTGTTATCCCAGGAGATTGGCTGGTTTCAGAACTAAAATCGACAGAACTATATGCAGAACGTGGACGCTTGCAAGACAGAACAGAACGGTGAATGCAATCGTTACGGTCCATTTCAGGTACTTACTTTTTTCGCAAGCCATCAAGCCAAGGCTGACAAAGACCACAAAGGCAGGCAATGAGTTCAGAAAATAGGATGCCTTCGCTGCGGTGTATACCGGTAGTCGCACAGCAAGGGCGATCATAACAGCCATATTGCTCACCAGGAGCGTAGGAAAAATGCTCATCTTGACCATTTCTTCCACGCTCATCTGATTTCTCCAGCTTGGCAAAAACAAATTTCCCAAGCCTCTAACCATCGGCAGCAAAGGGAAAAGACCGAAGGCGATAAGCCCGGCTCCCAATACTTTGGTCAGGTTTGACATTGTGGGCGGGCCTTCGGGAAAGGTTTCTTCGCCCTTGAGCCAACCGTAATAATGGTCCCACCAGGACTGATTTGAGACCAAGAAATAAAGAAACTTGGGCTCGTTATCAAACCACATTCCGGTGTAAACGAGCGTCCAAAAAGAATGCATCCTGCCCGGAACTATTATCGGTCGATCGATGCTCTCCCAGGGTTTAAAGGTCAAAAAATCAAAATGGTCACTGTCACGCGGCTGAATAAGACTCGGGTCGCTCCGGGTTACGTTCCAGGGCAATGGACTGCCATAATGTTTTGTATTCCAGAGCAAATCGGCGCTGAGAATCGTCACGGGTACGGCGATCATCAGAACAAAGGAAAGCAAGGCTTGTTTTCGAGACGCAAAGAGCCGCTGGTAGGCGAGTGACGCGAATACGATCAGGACCACTGGCAGCACAACAAAAGAAGTGTATTTGGTAAATAAAGTTGCGGAAACGACGATGCTGATCGAGAAAAGAAGAAAAAAAGGAAATTTCTTTTCGATGGCCATGAGCAGCAAATAGATGCTCAAGGCCACAAACAAATAGCTTATGGTGTCATTTGAATGGATTGCCGACATGTAGATGTGGCGGGGCAAGAAGCATGCTGTGCCAAAAGCGAGCAGCCGTGAGAAATCGGCTAAGGGTAATTTCTTAAGAATAAGATAAAGTATTACGAGAGTGAGAATGCCGTAGAAGCAGACGACAAATTGAAAAAATTTCAGTAATTCTCGAAGGCTCACGATCCCGAGGTGCGTAGCCGCGTGGCCGGCCATTGCGGATATCCAATAAAAGACCGCAGGGTGATAGCATTGCCAGCAGTCGTTCTTCCCTGCGATCACGCCGGTCTTCATGATCAGTAAAATCGGCTCGAAATGATTATCGAAGAAATTACCGGGAGGATTCGCCCAGCACAGCAATATCCTTAAAAGACTCCCTGAAATAAAAAATAAAATAAAAATTGATTTATAGTGCGGTTCCCGAACTTGCTCGCCGGCGGAAGGTCGCGTCGATAGATCGACGGCGTGTCGTCGTTGGATCTTCCGCTTGTCTTTCGGGTTATGCCTGTCCGCCATAGACAACTTGGCTGATGCGAAATCGTTCCGCGGAGAACTTTACTTGAAAATTACTGACGGCCAATGCCGATTGGCTGATCCGTGGTTTGGTGTCGATCAGAGGATTTCAGTCTTTGCTGCAAGTGACCATCCCTTGGTTCGGCTAATTTTGGCGCTGACCGCGAGAGCGCTTCAAGACACTGGCTCCGCTCGAGTCCGCAGGAACTCCCGAATCGCTGAACTGGTTTGCTCTGGATGGGTCAGTGTGAAAGCATGTCCGGCATCTTTGAGGATGATACCGGACGATGCGCTTCTCAGAGGAATGATCCGATCCGAATCTCCGTGGATGGAAAGAACCGGACAACTGACTTCGTCGACTCCGGCCCAATCCATAATCATGCGGCCGAAGACTCTAATCTGAGCCGCGGGATAGCGACTGGCCATTTCGATCAGGCACGTCTCCGCGTCTCTCGTGATCGGCGCAAAGCGCCAGCGGACCAATGGACGCCACGAGCGACAACTCAATGCGAAATCAGGAATGAAACAACCGAGCCGTTCGATCCACCGGTATGAACGCGGAAGGCGATCGGGCCGCAAGCAACTTCCTAAAAGGATTAATCCGGCGACTCGCCGTTGGCGGGCAATTTCTCCGGCCAGCATGCCGCCGAACGAGATCCCGCCAACAATATCGTCAGGTTGAATGGAGAGACCGTCTGCAATTCGCGCGGCATACTGTATAAGGTTTTCTCCCGGGGCTGGGTCGGCGTGATCCGGCGTGACGATTTCGGTCTCGGGAATTCGAATCGAGCGAAATAGGCGATGATCGGCTCCCATACCGCTAAACAGCAAAACCCGTATTTGCTTCATGCGGCGCGCCGTGATTAGAGACCAAAGATACTATCTGACGGACGACCCGCTACTTGCGGCAGTGGACGCCTCAAAGAAGTTCATCAAAGCGTCTTGATATTTCCTGCCGAAACGGGATGTGAGCGCCTCGGTATGCGCTCCGCCTTCGACGGTGATCAGCTTTTTCGGCTCGCGCGCTTTGTCGAACAACCTGGTCGAGTGAGCATAGGGAATCACGGGATCAGACGTTCCATGCATTAGCAGCAAAGGTATTGGCGCAATGCGAGCAATGTATTTCTCTGCGCTGTAGGTGTCATTCACCAGGAAACCCGCGCCGGAAAACTTCTCGTTTGCGATCGATGAGTAGGAGTAGAAGGTCGCCTCGATGGCAACGGCCTTGACCCCGGCGCGGTTACCTGAGCCGACGACCGCAATCGCGTTTGCGCCTCCAAGGCTCTGCCCAAAAACGATGAGGCGCTCCGGATCGATATCTTCCAGAGAACGTACGTAATTCAGGGCGCTATTCGAATCTTCGAATACCCCCTTGGGTTCGGGACGCCCTTGTGACTCTCCATAGCCGCGGTAATCGAAGACAAACACATTAAAGCCGCGCTGTGGTAACCAACTCACAAATTGCCAGTGGGCGGACATGTTCTGAGCATTGCCATGAAAATGGATAACGGTTCCCTTGGCGTCTTTGGGATGCTCGTATCCGTTTGCAGGGATGAGCCATGCGGATAATTTGGTACCGTCGCTGCTCGCAAAGCTCAACTTTCGAAAGCCGAGGCCAAGACGAGTCGGCGTGTCATAAAGCACGTGATCCGGATAATAGAAGGCGCTTTCGAGACATCCCATAAACACAACCGACGTGATCAACAGGGCAAACCAGTTCACCAAGAGCTTGTCACGTGCTTCGAAAGTAAGGGTGCGCACCGACGCTTCTATGTTGTGTGTGCCTGCCAAGCGCGAGAATTCGCGATCCGCAATCGCCAGAGATGGCTGGCGAATTTGGAAACGCTATTTCACTGGGAACCTGCCGAACGCTTGATTTCATCAATACCGAGCTGCCGACGATTAAGAGTTGATGTCATAGCCCGCGAGACAATGATCGACGAGCGCTTCGGCCGCCGCCCAATTAAAAGTGCGGAATTCGCGCCCCTGAATAGAGCCGGGCTCCCCCGCGTAAAACATTTCATACTGCAGATGACGCGAGCCGAACTCCGAGCCCAGAGCATCCCACAATAACTTCAGCAGCTTCACTCGCTCGGCTCCTTTCGCGCCCGGCCAGCGCACGTAGCGCTCGATATCCGCGGCCGAGTCGGTTGCGCGTAGCTCTCCAACCGTCGCGGGCAGCTGGATCACGCTGCCGCCCATCAGTCCGCGAATCTGATTGAGCAGCGCCGGATACATCGCCTGCTGAAAGACCTGACTAGCGTAGAGCAAGCTGTCTTTAGGACGCATGACGCCGAACTGGTCGGGCGCCGCGGCGGCCTCGGCGCCAAGGATCATTCCCTCGACGAGCGAGACACGGGTGGCCAGATCCCCGAGTTGGCCGATTAT
>JBIOXP010000181.1:0-6057 GCA_044869705.1 Binatia bacterium
CAAAATGCCGGTAACGACACTTTTTGCTATCATTTTGTGGTCGAACTAACCGATACCGAATTAAGACTTGCTTCAGCTAATCTGGACGAGAAGGAGTATCAAAGAAATGTCGGCCTTCAGGAATTTGATCGGACAAGAATCCTGAAAGAAAATGTCGAGCAGCCCATTTTGGACCTTTACGATACCGTTTTTCCGTGACGTCGAGAGATGTTGTTTAGTGCTTTTCTACCGTTCTAGAGTCGCTAGCTAGCTGTTTAAGACGCCCGGTACTACGACCGGCGGATCGACCAAGCTCTGCGCCCGGAAAACCTGCTGATAATCACCCTTGATAATCCACGCGCGGTGCAGACCCAGCCAACGCAATGACGTTCGATCAAAACTACTCGCTGATTTTCATACCAGAGTTCCATCAATTTACGCATGCCTCGATCGTCGGCAGCACCGCGCCGGTAGGTTCGAGGCCGGTGGCTATTCGCGGTGACGTGGAAAGATATACATAGACGCCGCCGCTTATGATTCTTCAACTGAGCAAACACGTACAGCGAGCGGGTTGCCGACGGCGTTCCGTTCGATGCCTTTAATGCTACGGCGTGGAGTTATTCACAAAGGAAGGCGATGGTAGGGGCCGCGGTCTATTTCTCGAAGTATTTAGATATTTATGCAACACATCTCTCACGGCGGCGGAAGAGATAGGCTTGGTCAGAATGGCGGCGACGCCGTTCGACACGACTTCGTCCATCCAACTTGCACTTTGCTGCGCTGTATAGACGACGATAGGAATGCTAACCGGCAAGTGATTTGGCTTTAGCCAGCCGGCGATTTCACCGCTGTCAGCCATCATGATCAAATCCGGTCGGTCGCCGATTAACCTTTCTAACGCTTCGCCAGTTTCTTCGGCGTGTATCACATCGTAGCCAACCCGGCGCACCATCGACGCAATCGTGTGGCGATACTCGCGATTGTTATCGACCAATAGAATCTTTTTGCTCATTTTTGGGCCCTTAGCTCCTGCGAGAAGCTCCGATTGAGATACGTGGTGAGCCGTCAATCAAGGTCGTAATGGAAATCCTTCAGCGTTAAATGTTTTGGCTTGGTTTTCTAACTTCTCTTGAGTAGAGCGAAGGATGCTCAAAAGATCAGTCGATGTGACAATCCCTTGAAGATCACCGCGATTATCCACCACCGGTAGACAGTTTATCCTTTTTGACAGCATTTCCCCGACAGCAACAGAGATCGGCGTGTCTGGTTGCACCGTGACCAGATCCGTGATCATAAATTGGCTCACGGTAGTGTTTTGCCAGTCCTTTGCACGGGCCAGAACACGGAGAATATCTCTATCGGAGACTACGCCGAGGAGACGGTAGCCATCTACAACCGCAAAATGCCTAAAGGAGTGTTTTGCCATGAGCGTGACGGAATCAGACAACGAGTGATGAGGTTTCAGTGTGATCACGCGCTTCGTCATTATGTCACTTACGGTTAAAGGGACATCGCTCTTCTCGCGAGAATTGAGCGCTTCGTCAGTAATTTTCATAAACATACGGATGAGGTCTTCGTGTCTTTCAATGCCGCGTTATTTCAAATTCAGCGAAAGCCGTGCCGAATGGATGGTCCTTTATTGAGTGCAGAAATCCTCCCATGTTCCAGATCGCTACTTGGCGATGTATCAATCTGTAAATTTCGGTCTTTATGCCGACAGAATTCTCCCCCCACGTCGTCGATCTTTGAAGACGGTAAAAGAAACAGGTTGTTGGCGGGACAGGATCGAGCTTTACAACGTTTTAGCCGCGCAAGATCATTCTCCTTGGCGCGTTGTGTTGAGGAACCGTAGTTCCATCGTTCTTATGGCCGAATCGATTTTAGGGTAATTACTCCGCGCGCTCTGCACAGGGAAACAGTGGGGCTCTCACTCCTGCCAGCCGCCGCCGAGCGCCTTATAGACCTGAACGAGGGAGACCAACTCGTCGCGGCGCGCCTGCGCGAGACTCAATTCAGCAGCAAAGAGATCCTGATCCGAGCTGAGAGCGTTGAGCATGGTGTCCACGCCGCCGCGAAATCTCATATAGGCTAAACGCGTGCGATCCCGCAGGGACGTAACCAACAATTCCCGCTGAGCGCGAATTTCCCGAATCTTCCGATACTGAATCAACGCATCCGAGACATCGCGGAACGCCGACTGAATGGCCCTTTCGTACTGCGCCAGCGCGCTTCGTTGCTGCGCTTCGGCTTGTTCCACCTGGGAGCCGAGGCGTCCGGCGGTAAAAATGGGCTGGGTAATCTGTGGTATAAAGCTCCAGATTCTTCTCGAGCCCGAAAAAAGACCCGCCAAGGCCGTGCTCTGAAAACCGAACTCTCCGGTCAGCGTAATCGTGGGAAAGTAAGCCGCCCTGGCAACTCCGATATTCGCATTGGCGGCAATCAGAATCTGCTCGGCCGCCTGAATATCCGCCCGCCTTTCCAGAACCGCCGACGTTAGCCCGGCTGGAATTCCGGGCGGAGTTTCCTGGGTGAGTAACAGATTTCCTCGTGCAACGGGTCCCGGGCTCCTGCCAAGCAATAAACTGATTAGATTTTCGGTTTGCTCGATCTGACGTTCATCATCGGGAATCGTCTCGGCGGCCGTATACACGAGTTGCTCACCCTGACGGACGTCCAAAAGCGTCCCTACGCCACCTTGTAATTGCGTCCTGAGCAGACGCAGTGATTCCTCTCGGGTGCCGAGGGTATTTCTCGCGATCGCAAGTTCCATGTCGAGCTCGAGCAGACTGAAATAAGCGCTGGCCACGTCGCTGATCAAGGTTGTGATCACCGCTTTACGATTCCAGTCATTGGCTAACAATTGTGCCTGGGCCGATTCCGTTGCGCGCCGGAGCCGGCCCCAGAGATCAATCTCGAATGTGAACAGATTTAGGAAGACCTCGCCGTAGGTGCGCTGGCGCGGCAGGGGCGCGCGGACCGTACCTCCACCCTGTCGCGATACTTCCGAGCTCGGCACATCGGCGCCGAGGCCGAACTCGGGAAACTGATTCGATCGTGTGATGCCCAGATTGGCGCGCGCTTCTTCGACTCGAGCGATGGCATCCCGCAGGTCGTAATTCTGCGCCAGTGCGACACGGATCAATTCCTGAAGGTACTCGTCTTGGAAAACTTCGAACCATTTGAGATCCGCGATCGATGCGGCATCTGATGTGGTCGCAGCGCGAAATTGCGGCGGGATCTCCATCGAAGGACGGGTGTAGTCCGGACCGACCATGCAGCCGGTCGAGCAAACGAGCGTCATGATTCCTGCGATGATCTCACCACGAAGCGCACGAAGGGACGGCACTCGAGGGAGTAATCGAGCGTTGGAGTGATGGAGTAATGGGATTTTGACCACCCGACGCTCCAATACTCCATTACTCCAGTACTCCATTGCATTCGCTTCGCGGTGCATCCTCTCTTACTCCGCTGCCGGAACCGGCTCCTGTGCCGGCGCCTGTTCCGCCTCGCGCCGCCGCGCAAGACGCTCGATCGCGTAGAACGAAACCGGAATGAGCAGGCTCGCGAATAGCGTGTCGAACCCCATTCCCATGATCACCACAGTGCCGAGTTGTTGGCGTCCCACGGCCCCTGCCCCCGCGGCGATCCATAACGGGACACAGCCCAGAATAAACGCCAGCGATGTCATGAACAGAGGCCGGCGCCGTATCCTCATCCCTTCGAGCGCCGCATCGATGAGAGTTCGTCCCTTCTCGAACTCGATCTTGGCGAATTCGACGATCAGAATCGCATTCTTTGCCGCAAGCCCGATAAGCACGATGAGACCGATCTGCCCGTACACATTGAGAGGAAAACCCCGCATCCATAAACCGGTGAACGCGCCGAGCACCGCGATCGGAACCGTTATCAATATCGAGAACGGCAGCGACCAGCTCTCATACAGAGCCGCAAGAATCAGAAAGACAAACAGCAGCGAAAAACCAAAGATTGTCGCCACAGAAACGCCCTTCTCTGCCAGCTGCTCCTGAAATGACATCCCTTGGTAGTCATAGCCCATCTCGCGCGGCATGGTTTGCGCAAACACTTCTTCGAGCGCGTGCCTGGCCTGCCCTGAACTGTAACCGGGCGCGATAATTCCATTGATTTGCGCAGCTCTGTAGCCGTTGAACCGATTGGTAAATTCCGGACCTGAAGTCGATTTCATCGTGACCAGCGTCGAAAGCGGCACCGTATCTCCGTCGACGTTACGGACGCGAAACAGCCCGACGTTGTCGGCGTTCGTACGGAAATCTCCCTCGGCCTGAACATAGACCTGCCATACGCGGCCGAAGCGGTTGAAGTAATTGACGAAGTACCCGCCCATAAAAGCTTGCAGGGTCTGATAAACCAAACCGAGGTCCACGCCCTGATTCAAAACCTTATCGCGGTTCACGTCCGCATAAACTTGCGGCGCGCTCGGAATAAAGGTTGTCGTCAGCGATGTAAACTCGGGGCGCTGGCGTGCAGCCTGAAGGAACCGGTCCATGTTCTGCGCGAGAAAATCGATTCCCTGGCCAGAGCGGTCCTCGAGCATGAAAGTTACGCCGCCGGCCGTGCCGATGCCCGGGATCGCCGGCGGCGAAAAACCGAAAGCCTGCGCTTCGGGAACTCCGGCGAGCCGCTTATTAAGGTTCTGAATGATCGCCGCTGCGGTCACTCCCGCGCCGCGCTCGTCCCACGGTTTGAGGGTGACGAAATAAAATGCGTTGTAAGTCATACTTGCAATGCTCAGAAGACTGAAGCCCACGACCGTGTTGTACGTCTGCACGCCGGGAGTTTCGTGCAAAATGGCTTCAATTTTTTTCGCCACATCGTCGGTCCGCTGTAACGATGCCGCCGTCGGGAGTTGTACATTCATAAAGAAATAGCCCTGATCTTCCTCGGGTATAAAACCGGTCGGCAGCCGCGAGCCGACAAAACCGGCGGAAACCGCGACGACGATCAGCAACAACACGGAAAAAACTACTTTGTGAAGGAGCGCTTCGCTGCCGACGAGGTAGAAGTGCATGACTTTGCCGAATCCGGAGTTAAAACCGTTGAAGAACCGGCCGAGAAATCCTCCTGATTCTTTGCCGGGCTTGAGGATCATCGCCGAAAGTGCCGGCGAGAGCGTCAGCGCATTGAAAGCCGAGATCAGGGTCGAAATCGCAATAGTCACGGCGAACTGATTATTGAGGCGGCCTCTTATCCCTCCGACGAATGCGGCGGGAAGAAAGACCGCCGCCAGAACCAGCGCTATTGCCACGATCGGTCCGGCAACTTCTTCCATCGCTTTCAGCGTCGCGTCACGCGGCGAAAGCCCGCGCTCGATATGCTGTTCGACGGCTTCGACGACGACGATCGCATCGTCGACCACCAAGCCAATGGCCAGAACGAGACCGAACAGCGACAGAGTGTTGATCGAGAAACCAAGAAATGGGAACACCGCGAACGTGCCCACCAGCGAAACCGGCACCGCGAGCAGAGGAATCAGAGTGGAGCGCCAGTTCTGCAAAAAGACGAATACCACGAGAACCACCAGGATCAGCGCTTCGATCAGCGTAATGACGATCTCTTTGATGCCCTGCGACACGGCAAGGGTGGTGTCCAGCGAAATGGTGTAATCGAGGTCTTCGGGAAATCTGTTTTTCAAGTCCTCCATCAACGCCTTGGCGTTATTCATCGTCGCAATCGCGTTGGAGCCGGGAAGCTGGTAGACGGCGATAATTGCCGAGGGCCTTCCGTTCAGCCGTCCGATCTGGCTGTAATTCTGTGCGCCTAATTCCACGCGAGCGACATCCTTCATCCGGACAACCGAACCGTCCGGATTGGCGCGCACGACCACCTCGCCAAATTCTTCCGCAGTCAGGAGACGCCCTTGCGCCCGAACGGTATAGGTGAACTGCTGGCCCCGCGGCACAGGCTCGGCCCCGATCTGGCCGGCCGGATTCACTTTGTTTTGACTCGTGAGCGCCGTGACGATGTCGTTCACGGTAATCCCCATGCTGGCGAGCGTGTCGGGACGCACCCAGAAGCGCATCGCGTATTGGCCGGCACCGA
>JBIOXP010000182.1:0-8154 GCA_044869705.1 Binatia bacterium
CGTCATGAAACGAAAACCCCATCCGGCTGACAGTACCAGGCCGTGTCCGCCGGGGCCTTGGGTGCCTTCGAGCCCAACACTGATCATCATGCCTTGAACGATCGACAGCACGACGGTGCCGTATCGCGTGTATTGAGTGATTTTGCGCCGGCCGATTTCCCCTTCCTTTGACAGTCTCTCCAGGTAAGGAAAAACGACCGTCAGCAGCTGCAAAATAATCGATGCGCTGATATAGGGCATGATGCCCAATGAAAAAACCGAGAATTGCTCAAGCGCACCGCCGGAGAACAAATTGAGAAAACCAAAAAGGGTATTCTTCTGTTGATCGAAGAATGCCGCCATGGCCTGACGATCGATACCCGGTGTCGGCACATGAATACCCAACCGATAAACCGCGAGCATGGCCAGCGTAAAAAGCAGACGCCGGCGCAACTCGGGAATTCGCGAAGCGTTCTGAAATCCGTTAAGCATGGACAGGTATTAACTCCACTTTGCCGCCCGCCGCTTCGATCTTCTCTTTCGCGGCGGCGGAAAATCGATGAGCTTTGACTGATAAGGCTCTTGTCAGTGCCCCATCGCCGAGAACTTTTACCCGGCGCCCCTTGCCTGATATGAGACCATGCTGGGCCAACCTTTCTGGAGTTATTTCATTCTCGGAGAGAGACTCAAGCTGACTAAGATTAACGACCGACATTTGGACTCGGAAGGGGTTATGGAAACCCCGCTTGGGTAAACGCCTTTGCAAGGGCATTTGCCCGCCTTCGAAGCCAGGTTGAACGTTCCCGCCTGAACGTGCGCCTTGTCCTTTATGCCCCCGGCCGGAAGTTTTGCCGTGCCCTGAACCGTCGCCGCGACCGACGCGTTTGCGTTTTTTGTTCGACCCGGGTGCCGGCTTGAGTTCGTCGAGTCTCATAGTTACCGAATCTCCGCTAAAATTTTGCCCCGCCGGTCGGCAATCTCTTCAGGAGCGCGCAAGTCCCGCAATGCTTCGATGGTCGCTTTGACCATGTTGTGCGGATTGTTGGAGCCAATGCATTTGGTCAAGACGTTTTGGATTCCCGAGGCCTCCACTACCGCGCGAACGCCGCCTCCCGCGATCACGCCGGTGCCGTCGGAGGCAGGTTTAAGAATGACGTAGCCTGCGCCGTAGCGTCCCGTCACCTCAAACGGTATGGTGCCGTCCATGACCGGCACCCGTATCAAGTTTTTTTTCGCTTGCTCCAGACCCTTACGGATTGCTTCGGGGACTTCGTTGGCTTTGCCCAAGCCGTAACCCACCACCGCGCGGTTGTCGCCGACGACCACCAGAGCACTAAAGCTGAAGCGCCGTCCACCCTTGACGACTTTCGCCACCCGGCTGATGTGAACTACTTTTTCTTTGAGTTCCAAACCCTGCGGATCAATCCGTTCCAAAGGCACCTCTCGTATTTCCGGCTAATTCAGAATTCCAAGCCGCCCTCGCGGGCACCGTCGGCCAGAGCTTTAACCTGGCCATGAAATAAAAAGCCATTACGATCGAAGACCACTTTGCTAATGTTTTTTTCTTTGCAGACCTTCGCCAACGCGAGCCCCACGTGTTTGGCGGCTTCTACGCCCTTGCGGGTCTTATCCTTGGTGGCGAGCGTAGATGCGGTCGCCAAAGTCTTGCCTTCGCTGTCCGAGATCACTTGAGCGTAAATATGCTTATTGCTGCGGAACACACAAATGCGTGGCCGCGTGTCGGTGCCCTGAACTTTTTGCCGGACCCGCACTTTGCGCCGCAGCCGCGCGGCATCACCCCGTCGATCTGCCATCTTTCTCCCTCAACTATTTACCGCCTGCTGACCCCACCGCTTTACCGGCCTTGCGTTTTATGACTTCCTCGCGATACTTGATGCCCTTGCCTTTGTAGGGCTCGGGCGGCCTGAGACTGCGAATTTTTGCCGCGGTTTCCCCCAGCAGCTGACGATCGGCGCTCGTGAGCGTAATAATAACCTGTCGTTCCACCGACGCGCTTACCCCGGGGGGTAATGGAAATACCACCGGATGAGAGTAGCCCAAAGTCATGTGGATTTCCTGACCTCTGACTTCCGCTCGGTAACCGACCCCATTAATATCGAGAACCCGGCTGAATCCTTGGCTTACGCCCTGGGCCATGTTCGCGATCAGTTTTCGCGTCAGACCATGTACCGCCCTCGCTTTGCGCTCATCGTTTCGCCGTTCGATGCGCACCACGTTGCCCTCGACTTTGACATTGACGTCCGGCGGCAAGGCGGTTTGCAGCTTGCCTTTCGGCCCTTCCAAGCGAACGCCATTCGAATCCACCGCCACCTTCACACCATTCGGAATCGTTACCGGCAATTTTCCAATTCGCGACACTGGAACACCTCGCTTAGACTACCAGACCGAGCAAATCAGTTCGCCACCGACCTTGGCCTTCTGGGCCTCGCGATCCACCAGAATCCCTTTCGGGGTCGAGAGCACATGGACGCCCAAGCCTTTGCGCACGGGAGCCATCGCTTTGGCGCTGACATAAACGCGGCGGCCTGGCGTGCTGACTCTTTTCAATCCCGCGATAATGGGACGATTCTCGCGATCGAACTTGAGCTGAATCACGATCTCTTCACCGCCACCCACTGGCGCCTTGACCTTTTTTTGATCCTTCAAGTATCCTTCTTCGATCAAAATCTTGACAATACTCTCCTTCAACCGCGACCACGGCACCGAAACCCTTTGATGGCGCGCCCGTGACGCATTCCGAATGCGCGTCAGCATATCTGCGATTGGATCGGTCATTCCCATCTTGCTTTGCTCCAATTACCAGCTGGCCTTGATCAGGCCTGGAATATGGCCCTTACGGGCGTGGTCGCGCAAGCACAGCCGGCACATGCGAAAGCGCCGGTAAAAAGCCCGGGCCCGGCCGCAAAGCGGACAGCGGTTATACTCCCGCACTTTGAACTTGTTCGGCCTCTCGGCCTTGATCCGAAGACATGTCTTGGCCAATGGATTTTCTCCCTCTAACTCGCGAACGGCATCCCCATTAGTCTGAGCAGGGTTCGTCCTTCCTGATCTGTTTTGGCGCTGGTCGCGATCGTGATCGTCATGCCGCGGGTTTTCTCTACTCTATCGGCATGAATTTCCGGGAAAATGATTTGCTCGCGTAAACCCAGGGAATAATTGCCGCGACCGTCAAAGGACCGGTCCGACACGCCTTTAAAGTCGCGCACGCGCGGCAGCGCCACGTGAATCAAGCGATCCAGGAACTCATACATCCGCTCGCGCCGCAGTGTCACCATGCAGCCGATCGGCACCCCTTCGCGCAGTTTGAAGTTCGCGATGGCTTTCTTCGCCCGCGTCACTACCGGTTTTTGCCCTGCGATCGCGGTAATCTCGGCGACGGTCGAATCTATGGCTTTGGCGTTCTGCGTCGCCTCGCCAACACCGACATTCAAAGTAATTTTTTCCAGCCGCGGCACCTGCATGGCGTTCTTGTAACTGAATTCCTTCATCATCGCCGGAACGACATCGTTTAAGTATTTCGTCTTGAGTCGAGCCATGATTGCACCGTCAATCCAAAGCTTCATTGCAGCGCCGGCAAGTGCGGATTTTTTTTCCGTCGGCGAGAGTCTTGTGACCGATCCGCACTGGCGCATTACATTTGTCACACAGGATCATAATATTGGATGCGTGGATCGCCGCCTCTTTTTCGACAATCCCGCCAGGCTGCTGCGGTCCGCGCGGTTTGGTGTGCCGCTTCACCATGTTCAACCGTTCGATAACAACCGCGTCTTTCCCGGGCAGCACGCGCAGCACCTTGCCGGTTTTTCCCCTCTCCTTGCCGCCGATCACAATCACGCTGTCGTTCTTACGAATTTGCACACTGTCCTCTTTTTAGACTCGATTACAGTACTTCCGGCGCAAGCGAGATGATTTTCATAAATTTTTTGGCTCTGAGCTCGCGCGCGACGGGACCGAAAATGCGTGTCCCAATCGGTTCCTTTTGATTATCGATCAGCACGGCGGAGTTAGTATCGAATCGAATATACGTGCCGTCCGGCCGGCCTAATTCTTTGGCGGTGCGGACCACGACCGCCTTCATCACGTCGCCCTTCTTGACCTTGCCGTTGGGAATCGCTTCTTTGACGGAAACCACGATAATGTCGCCGATCGAGGCGTACTTGCGCTTGCTGCCGCCAAGCACCTTAATGCATTGGACACGACGAGCGCCGGAGTTATCGGCAACATCGAGAGTTGTTCTCATCTGAATCATGGATCGACCTCAGCCCCACAACTAAGCGCCAGCGGATCGGGGCGCCTCTTCCACCATCTTCGCTCGTTCGAGTATCTTGCTGACGCGCCACCGTTTATCTCGGCTGAGCGGTCGGCATTCGACGATCAGGACGCGATCGCCGATGCGGCACTGGTTGCTTTCATCGTGCGCCTTGACGTTAGTACGCCGGCGCAGAATTTTCTTGTACTTCGGGTGAGTAACCGTCCGTTCCACGGTGACCACCACGGTTTTTTGCATACGGTCACTCACGATGACTCCGGTGCGTTCTTTTCTCAGGCCGCGATTGTCCATTTTACTTCACCGGCCCTGGCGCCTTTTCGCGCAGAATGGTTTCCACGCGAGCTAAGTCTCGCTTGCTTTCCTTGAGCTTCATCGGGTTCTCCAAACGGCTGGTTGCTCGCTTCAGCTTCAGATGCGTAATCTCTTCGCGCAAGCTGGCGAGTTTTTGTACGAGATCTTCTGCGCTCATCTCGCGCAACTCCTTAGCTTCCATGAACTGCTCCTCGTCGTTCTACCGTGATCGTCGGAATCGACAGCTTGTGCGCCGCCAAACGAAACGCCTCTCTGGCGAGCGGGCCCTCGACTCCCTCCATTTCGAATAGGATCCGCCCCGGCTGCACCACCGCCACCCACATTTCGGGCGCGCCTTTGCCTTTTCCCATGCGGGTCTCCAGCGGCTTTTTCGTCAGCGGCTTGTCAGGAAAGATACGAATCCAAACCTTGCCGCCACGTTTTAAATAACGCGTCAGCGCGACGCGCGCCGCTTCGATTTCCCGCGCGCTCATCCAGCCACGCCCAATCGCCTTCAGGCCAAAGTCGCCGAAAGCGAGCGTCGATCCGCGATGGGCCGTGCCGCGGCGGCGACCTTTTTGAAGTTTTCTGTATTTAACTTTCTTCGGTTCAAGCATAATGGTCTTTCGCCCTCAGACGGCTCGGAGCGAGCCCGAATGCTGACGAGGTCCTATCCACCTAACATCGCTTTCTGCTGCTCTTCCTCTGCGGTCAAAACTTCTCCTCTAAAAATCCAGACCTTGACGCCGATGACGCCGTAGGTCGTGCGCGCCTCGGCAAATCCGTAACTGATGTCGGCCCGCAGTGTGTGCAGCGGCACTCGACCTTCGCGATACCATTCCGTGCGGGCAATCTCCGAGCCCCCCAAGCGGCCGGCGCACTGAATCTTAACGCCTTGTGCCCCCATGCGCATCGCGCGGGAGACGCTTTCCTTCATCGCACGACGAAACGCGACGCGCCGTTCCAACTGCAGCGCGACATTCTCCGCGGCCAATTGCGCATCCAAATCTGGACGGCGCACTTCGTGAATGTTAATGTAACTCTCGCGTCGGGTAAGTTTGGTGATCTCCTCCTTGAGCTTTTCGATCTCGGCGCCCTTCTTGCCAATGACGATACCGGGTCGTGCGGTATGGATATTGATTTTGGCTTTGTTCGCCGCGCGCTCGATTTCGATGCGCGAGATACCCGCGTGATAGAGCCGACT
The DNA here is from genome assembly GCA_044869705.1 of Binatia bacterium. Lineage (GTDB taxonomy): Bacteria > Desulfobacterota > Binatia > UBA9968 > UBA9968 > DP-20. The sequence continues at coordinate 5,766 of JBIOXP010000182.1, forward strand.
CTTGAGAAATTTTTTCACCCGAAAGTCTTCATGAAGCAGTTTCGGATAATCGTGCCGTGCAAACCACTTTGAATCCCAGGACTCGATGACGCCGAGACGGAACATTTTCGGATGCGTTTTCTGACCCATCGCGCGTTAACTCCTCTCTTGACCTTCATCGACGACGATCGTGACGTGACTGAGCCGCTTGCGCACCCGCGTAGCGCGGCCCTGGGCACGCGACGTAAACCGTTTCCACATGCCCGCTTCGTCAACTTTTGCCTGCTTGATGAACAAACGGTCGACATCGACACTCTGGGTATTCTCGGCATTGGCAACCGCGGTGCGCACCGTCTTGGCCACAATACTCGCGGACCGTTTGGGGATAAATTTGAGAATATTCAGCGCCTCCTCGACGCCTTTGCCGCGAATTTGATCTACCACCAAGCGCACCTTGCGGGGCGAGACTCGGATAAATTTTGTGATCGCGCGTGTTTCCATATAGGTCTGCGTATCGAGCCTGAGCAGTGCCGCTCGCTATGATGTTTTCGCCGCGGGCGCTGCCGCAGGTCGTGGCGCTGCCGTAGGCGCCGCCGCCGCGGGTGCCCCGGTCGTCTCTTTCGCCTCCGCTTTGCGATCGCCCGAGTGTGCGTAGAAGGTTCGCGTCGGCGCAAATTCCCCGAGTTTATGACCGACCATGTTTTCGCTGACAAAAACTGGAATGAATTTTCTGCCGTTATGAACGCCGATGGTGTAGCCGACCATCTCCGGAGTAATCGTCGAGCGTCGCGACCAGGTGCGCACCACCTGCTTCTGACGCGAAGCGCTCATCGCAACGATTTTTTTCAACAAGTGGTCGTCGACAAAAGGACCCTTTTTGACTGAACGCGCCATCGCTACCTACCCTTTCGCCTTTGAACAATGTACTTGTCGGAGAGATGGTTTTTCCTCGTCTTGTAGCCCTTGGTGGGCTTGCCCCAGGGCGTCATTGGGTGATTGCCCTTCGATCGCCCTTCACCACCGCCGTGTGGGTGATCTACCGGATTTTTGGCAATACCGCGGGTCGTCGGCCGAAAGCCAAGCCAGCGCACTCTACCCGCTTTGCCCCAGGAAACGTTTTCTTGATCGGCATTGCCCACCTGGCCGATGGTGGCGCGACAATCCGCCAGGACGTAGCGCAGTTCGCCGGACGGCAGTTTCACGAGCGCATACGAACCCTCTTTCGCCATCAGCTGTGCGCCGAGTCCTGCACTCCGCACCAATTGTCCGCCTTTGCCGATCTTCAGCTCAATATTGTGAATCACAGTACCGACCGGAATAAATTTGAGAGGCAGGCTATTGCCCGGCTGGATATCGATATTGTCATCGCCGGCAATCACCGCAGCACCTACGTGCAGCCGGTCCGGTGCGAGAATGTAGCGGCGCTCTCCATCGGCATAACAGAGGAGCGCAATCCGTGCGGAGCGATTCGGATCATACTCGATCGCCTCCACCTTCGCCGGAATGTTGAGCTTGTTACGTTTGAAATCGATTAAGCGATAAAGCCGCTTGTGACCACCGCCGCGATGGTCCGCCGTCACCCGGCCCGTATTATTGCGCCCGCCGCTACGGTTGAGCCGCTCACGAAGACTTTTTTCCGCTCCGGTCTTACTGATCTCATCAAAGCTTAAACCGGTGCGAAAGCGCATGCCCGCAGAGGTCGGCCGGTAAGTTCTAATCGCCATAACTGATGGTCTCTCTACCTTCTCTCTTTTGCCGATCGCGCTCGGAAACGAGCGTAAGCTCATCAACCCGTTGCTGGTAAACGATGTGTGACAATATCGCTATATCTATGCGCCGCCAAAAAAGTCGATTTTGTCGCCCTCTTTAAGAGTTACGTAAGCCTTTTTCCAGTCCGAGCGCCGCCCCATATTCCTGCCGATGCGCCGCATCTTGCCGAGATAACGCGCCATCCGGACCTGCACGACGGTGACTTTGAACAAGCTCTCCACGGCACGCTTCACTTCGATTTTGTTGGCGCCCGGACTGACTTTGAACAAAACTTGATTCGCGCTTTCGGTCAGCTGCGTGCCCTTTTCCGAAATCAGCGGCGCTCGAATAACATCTTGCGGGCTCTTCATGCCGCCAGCTTCTCCTGTAAAATTTTTAGCGCGTCGTCAGTGAGAATCAGATGATCGTAATGCAACAAATCGTATACGTTTAAACCTTCGACGCGCAGCACTTTTACGTTTGGGAGATTGCGCGCTGAACGCTCGATTTTCACATCGGCTTGCGCAATGACGAGCAATGCGCTCGCGATCTTGAGCTCGGCCAGAGCTTGCACCATGAATTTCGTTTTCGCTTGCTCAAGTTCCAATTTATCGACGACGATGATTTTGTTTTCGCGTTTCTTGAGGCTCAACGCTGAAAG
>JBIOXP010000183.1:0-3502 GCA_044869705.1 Binatia bacterium
AACGATTTGGTCTACAGCGCGTAATCCAACGCATTAACCTTCAGCTGCGCCAGACGTGCGACATGAAAAACTAAAAGCCGCAGCCACCTGATTGGTGCAGTCATAGCCGACGCGTATAACCGAACGGCAATCGAATATGCGAAAGTTCGGATGCTATCTTAATACCTTTCGCGATTGTTTGCCGCCCACCCCAGCCTTCCGCCGCGAGGGAACATTTCGAATTGCCTTTCCTTTAAATGGGAGGGTGCCCTACACTTTTGCAGGGTCGGGGTTTTGCGCGTGGGAATTCCAAGCGATGAATCTCGACCTGCCGTTCGATTGCGTTGCGACCGTGCCGTCGACGATCAGCGATGCGATTCGTGTGCATGCGGCGCTTGATCCACAAAGGGCTGCAATCGTCAGCACCGATCTCCCTGCCCTGACATTCGGCGAGCTCGATCGCACAATCCGGCAAATCGGCGACGAGCTGAAAGCGGCCGGCATTACGGCCGCCTCGCGCGTCGGCATCGTGCTGCCGAATGGGCCGGAAGCCGCTATTGTCGCGATTGCCGTCTGCGCGCATGCGGTCTGTTTTCCGCTCAGTGCCGCACTGTCCGAGTCGGAGTTCGAGTTCGAGCTGACGCGCGCCCGCCTCGATGCCGTCATCGTTCCGGCATGGGTCGACGTCCCGGCGATGGCCCCCGCGAAGGCGCGCTCCCTGTCGATTTTCCGCGTGCCGAAAGCAACCAGCTCCCTGGCCGACATCTATCTGGAGAAAGTTGGCGGACCTCTGTTACCGCGGCAACTGGCGACTCCTTCGGCACAATCGGTATCGGTTATTCAGATGTCGTCGGGCTCGACCGGAACGCCGAAGCTCATTCTGGTGACGCACGCCAACCTGTTTGACGTTGCGGGAAAAGTCCGAACGTGGTTCGGGCTGACTGCCAAGGATCGTTGCGCCTGCCTGTTGCCGACTTATTCGGGATTCGGATTCAAGGTTGGGCTGGTTGCGCCTCTGCTTCTCGGCAGCAGCGTCGCCCTGCACAAGGGCCAGCGCCCGGAGGATGTTGCGAACTGGTGCACCGATTTGCAGCCGACCTGGTTCCTGTCGTTCCCTGCGTTCCTGAACGCCGCACTGGACAAGCTTCGGTCCACGCCGAACATCCGGATGGAGCACTCGCTTCGCTTCTTCGCATCAGCCACGACGTATCTTCCCGAATCGGTCCGTATGGGACTCGAGGAGATTCTCGGTGTCCCGGCACTTGAATTTTACGGATTGCGGGAAGCCGGCGTCGTCGCAGCCAACCCCGCGCCGCCGGCGCAAAGAAAGCCGACCAGTGTCGGACTGGTCACACCCGATATCGCAATCCTTGACAGCAACGATCGTGTTCTTCCGCGCGGCAGCGAAGGCGCTGTTGCTGTTCGAGGCCAAGGCATCACGCCGGGCTATATCGATGCATTGCCACCCGGCTCCGACAAAGTTCCCGGATCCGGTAGCGCGAATGACAAGTGGAAATTGACTGGCGATCTCGGCGTTATCGATGCGGACGGCTTTCTGTCGATCATCGGCAGAACGAAAGATATCATCAATCGCGGAGGAGAGAAAATCGCGCCATCCGAGATCGAAAGGGCGCTGTCGCTGCACCCCGCGGTTCACGAAGCGGTGGCATTCGGTGTGCCGCATCCGCGGCTCGGAGAAAGCGTGGCGGCCGCCGTCGTCCTTAAATTGGAAACGGAGACGACGTCGGCCCAGCTGCAGAGCTTTCTGTTTGACCGCGTGGCATCGTCGAAAATTCCGCAACACATTTACATCGTTGCCAGTTTGCCGCGCACCCAGACCGGGAAGGCGCATATATCCGAGCTCAAAAAACAAATTTTCGACCGCGCCAATGAGATTCATCCGCCAACGCGAAATCTCGAAGTCTTGATTTTCGAAATCTGGCAGCGATTGCTTGGCCGCACAGACTTTGGGGTGGACGACAATTTTTTCGAGCTGGGCGGCGATTCCCTGCTGGCGACCACGATGTTGCTGGAAGTCGAGGCCCTAACACGCCGGCCGATTTCACAGTCAGCCCTGCGGGCTGTTTGGACCGTACGGCAGCTCGCTGCGACTGTGCTGCGCGATATTCCTGCCGAAAACGAGCTGGTGACGCAGGCGAAAGACGGAAATGGGCAACCATTTTTCTTTTGCCACGGCGACTACCGGGACCGCGGGATATACGCGCTTAGGCTCGCCGATCTGATCACCGCGGACATTCCGGTCTTCCTCCTCAACCACTATCGCGGCTTCCGGGAAGCCGGTCGCATCGGTCTTGAAGAGGTGGCGAGCCTTTACGTGCCGCATGTGCTCGCGGCGCAGCCCACAGGCCCTATCCGCGTCGGCGGCTATTGCGTCGGCGGCCTTCTTGCCTGGGAGGTTGCACGCCAACTCAAGAAGCGGGGGCGGGAAATCGAGTGGGTGGTCTTGATCGAAAGCCCCTCGTTGAACGGCCGCAGTCCTCTTCGCGCCGCCAAGACGGCCCTGAAACTCGCATCACGCGTCTGTCCGAAAAGAATCGGGGAAAAAATCGAGCTCCACGGCATGTGGGCGATCTGGGTCTGGGCACGAAGCCGCCCGTTAGTCTTGGGTCCGATACAGAAGCTGTTTCGCTACCTTTCGCCGGACTCGCCCTATCGTACCGAGCACTTTCCTCTCCAGAGGGATGAGTACCGCAGGGTAGCAAATTACGTCCCGGAAAATCTGGATACCGACGTCTATTGTTTCGTGTGCGATGAAAACGCCGCACGCATTGATTATGAGCCATCGAGCTGGCGCGCACTGGCGCGAATCGTTCATGACAAGCAAGTGCCTGGTAACCACAATACCTGCGTCACGACGTTCGCCGGCGTTGTGGCGACTGAGTTGCAAAAAATAATCGTAGGCCGGAATCCAGAATGCAATAGCGTCCCATCTTGAATTCCTCTATTGGATCGTGCGAAGCGAATAGACAACGCTCCACGATGAAAACCCCACCCAAACTCGCGCAGCTGTCGATGCTGACTCTTGCCTTCGCGCTGAGCCAGGCATTCCGGACGATTCCGTCCATTACGGTCAACGGCATTGCCGAGGAATTACAAGCCGGCCCGGCCGCTCTGGCGTTGTTCGGCGGCGTCTTCCATTGGAGCTTCGCATTGATGCAGGTGCCAGTCGGGCTAGCGCTCGACATATTCGGGGTGCGCCGTGCAGTGATAGCACTTTCGGGATTCGCAATATTGGGCGGAGCAATCTGCACGGTCGCCCCCGACATGAACGCATTGTTCATGGGCCAGATCCTGATCGGGGCTGGCTGCGCTCCCGCATTCATGGCCGCGATTGTGTTTACGTCGCAGCATTGGCCAGTTGCACGCTTCACCGCCATTTCCGGGCTTGTCTTGGCCATCGGCAGCGGTGGAATGCTGTTATCGGCGACGCCCTTGGCATGGGTTATCGATCGGTGGTCATGGCGAAGCGCGTTTGCCGTCCTGACGATAATGTCGATATTCA
>JBIOXP010000184.1:0-8125 GCA_044869705.1 Binatia bacterium
CAGCAAATTCAATCCGGTTTTCGCTGTCGAGGCGCAAGGATTCTGTCCGTTGCCGGCGGTGAAAGAAGTCGCAGCCGAGGCGGCGAGCAAGTTTCATCGGCGCGACGAAGGATGATGTTGATGGCGAATATGGCGCGACCTGCGCTAACAATCTTGGCAGTGATTTTGGCGGTTCAAAGCGGCTGGGCAGCTTCGGTTCCAACCAAAGTCACCATCCATGTGCCGTCGAAGAGCTTGTCGCTCATGCCCTATTACTTCGGCAAGGACAAAGGCTTTTTCGCGGCCGAGCAGATCGAGCCGCAATTGGTCATGATGTCGCCGCCTACGGCAATCGCGGCGCTTGTCGCCGGCGAACTGGACTTTTCTACGACAACAGGGGCCGCGACTTCGGCGATCATGCGCGGTTTGCCGCTGCGGCGCGTATTTTATGTTCAGCAGGACCCGGTGCACGCGTTGGTGGCTCAGCCGGAAATCAAGTCGGTACGAGACCTCGTCGGCAAGGCCGTCGGCGTGACCGCGTTGACCGACGCCGTGGGAATGTCGGCGAACGTGATTCTGCGCGCCAATGGCATTGAAGCCGGCAAAGTCACGTTGCTCGCCGTGCAGGTAACCGACAACGCCATACAGTCGTTGCTCACCAAAAGAGTGGCCGCGACGTTATTGGCACCGCCGTACGTTCAGGAACTGGAAGCGAAAGGTTACGTAAAACTGGTGGAGGCTAGAGAGTACGCCCCACTGAGCTTCATCGGTCTGGTCTCGTCGATCGAGGCGATCAAGAAAAATTCTCAGAAGGTTTACGGCATGATCGCCGCACTACACCGGACCATGACTTTCATTCTCAATCCGGCGAACCGCAGTGAAGTGATTCAGTATGTGTCGAGGTATCACAAGATCGATATGCCGCTCGCCGAAAAAGCATTCGCGGCACAGATGCTTGGGTATAGTAAAGATGGAACCAAACCGCGCGCGGCAGTGGAAAGAGAGATCGAGATTTATCGTGAATCACTCAAAGTCGCCAAGACCTTCGCGCCCGAGGATCTGGAGGACATGAGCATGCTAAGAAAAGTGCAGGAGGCAACGGCCGCAAAGAATCGCTGATCACCGGAGATCATTTCAAGGCGGCGGCGACCCTACGAGTAATACTGAAATCAAATACCTGCTCGGGCAACACCGGTTGCGCCGGCTTCACTCGCGCTGAGGCGTCGGCGATCATTTGTCGTTGGATCTCTTCACTCACGACCCCGTTCTCCAGCAAATCCGGCGCGGCGGCATCGTAAACGCGGGCGGCGATTCGCTCGCGATCTTTGCCGAGATCGAGCCAGGGGCCCTTGATGAAGTCGATGCCATACTTCTTATCGGTTTTTATCAGCCGGATGGCCCGAAGCATCGCCCGCACAACCTTCGTGACAACTTCGGGCTGTTCGGCCAACATTTGTTTGGTCGTGGCAAGACCGCCTTGGACGGACTGGTAAACGTCGCCGGCAGCGACCAGCTTGCGAAAACCCTCGTCCTGAGCCGTGAAGGTCAAAGGCATTTGCAGCGGCGCGGCATCGATGACCTTCGCTTTCAACGACAAGTACGTCACATGGCTCGGGCCGGTGGCGAGAATCGTAACTTCTTCGGGCCGCACGTTATTCACCAGCAAGATTCGGCGGGTGAGAATTTCTGCCAGGGAGCCGACACCGCCGGTGCCGATTTTCTTTCCCCGTAGTTGCTGGACACTGGTAATGCTCGGTTGAACGATCAGGTCGAATGACGGGCGATCCGTGACCGCCAGAATGGTTTTGATATCGGCACCGCTGACAGCCGCGCTCACCGCCGACCCCGTTGCCGAGGCGAACTGGGTGCTTTTACCCATGGTCGCCTGAATCGTTTGGATCGCCTGCATGACAATCAGTTCGACATCCAAACCTTCCTCGGCAAAAAATCCCCGTTCTTTCGCAACAAAAAAGGGCATCGACGTCGTGCTGCGAGCGGCGAGCCCCATGCGCACTCGCGTGAGCTCGGCGCAGAACGCGTGGATCGGCAATGCGCTGAGAATAGCGACCAGTGCAAACAGCCAAAGCGCGAATCGAACCATCAGTACCATTCTTACTTCCCCCCCCACGATCGTGTGGCCGCTAGGCGGAAGCGCCCTCCATGACATGCTGTACGAGCCTCTCAAGCTCCTCGTAAGGCTGCGCGCCGACCATCATATACCGGCCAGCGAGGAATGTCGGCACGGCGTTCACCTTCAGCGCCGCACAACGGCGCCAGTCTTCGTCGACAGCATCTTTGTATTTCCGGCTAAGTAAGACATCCGTTGCTTCGTCCGCCGCCAGGCCGTTGTCTGCGGCGATGCCGGCGAGAATCTCGGGCTTGGCGATGTTTTTCACGTCCACGAAATAGGCGCGAAAAAGCGCATCGGCGATCTCTTCGGCCTTGCCTTGGGTCTCGGCCCATTTGGCAAGTTCCTGGGCAAGCCGACTGTTGTAAGACATTTTGCGTTCGGCATTGAACGGCAGGCCTTCACGATCCATGTTGACCTTCATGCGCTGATTGCGCGCGATGATTTCCGCCCCGCGCGGGCTGCCTTCCTCCGGAGTTTCCGGATGGAGCGGGAAATGCGTCCACTTGATCGCTAAACCGTAGTTGGTTTTTAGTTTCTCGACACGCCCGGTGACGAGATAGCACCAGGGTCAAACGAAATCTGAAAATACCTCGAGAACCATCGGCTCCGTCATAATCGTCTCCTTTCCATCGAACTCGATTCTAATGGGGTATGCGGCGTGAAGTCAAAGGTCGCGCCGAGCACGCGCGGCTCGACGCTGGTTGACCGTCTCCGGTCGCGGCGCTAGATTCGTGCACAGTGAATCGTTTTCTTGAGCCATACTGGGTTTATAGTTGGACGGATGATGGATTTTTCTGGGAGGTGAAAATTGTCTGACGAGCTATTCGACAAGGGGATGGCGGTGCGTAAAGCGGTGCTCGGCGCCGAGTATGTGGCACGCGCCGAAGCGAACAAGACGGACTTCGACGCGGATTGGCAACAGTACGTAACCGAGCATGCCTGGGCGGCGATTTGGAGTAGGCCCGGGCTCGAGCGGCGGACGCGCAGTATGTTGACGATCGCGATGCTCGCGTCATTGGGCCGACTGGACGAGCTTGGCGCGCATATCCGGGCAACCCGCAACACCGGAGTCAGTCAAGACGAAGTCAAAGAAGTGCTTTTGCAAGTCGCGGTTTATGCCGGCGCGCCGGCGGCGAATTCGGCTTTCGCAGTTGCGAAAAAAACCTATAAGGAAATGGCATCCGAGGGGAAAAAATAGAATCGGTTGAGATCCTTCACTCTGTTCAGGATGGCATTCCCGCCATTCGAACGTAGTGACAAATCTTTCCGGTTCGACGCTAAACCAGCCCCAAGCCGAAAGAGAGAAGCCCGCATGCGTATTCACGGATATAATCCGCGCGATTGGAAATCGCACCCGCCGTACAGTTTCAAAGCCTACGGCTCTTCGATCAAGCGAGGCCCACTGAAAAAGCTTGTACCGATCAAGCAGACGCTTTCGGAGATCACCGGACCTCTCTTCAGCAATATTCGATTGCAACCCGGCGAGAATGATCTCAGCCGTGATCCAACGACGGGCAAAGAAGCCATGGGCGAGCGCATCATCGTGGTCGGACGGGTGTTGGATGAAGACGAGCGCCCGGTGCCGAATACGCTGATCGAAATCTGGCAGGCCAACGCGGCCGGCCGATATCACCATCCGATCGATCAACACAATGCTCCGCTCGATCCGAACTTTACCGGCGGCGGTCGCTGCGTTACCAATGACAAAGGCGAATATCGCTATCTCACCATCAAACCCGGGGCCTATCCGTGGCTCAATCACACGAATGCCTGGCGGCCGGCGCACATTCACCTTTCCCTGTTCGGCCCCAGCTTTGTCACGCGTCTGGTGACGCAAATGTTTTTTCCCAATGATCCATTGCTTGCGCTCGATCCAATTTTAAGTTCCGTGCCCTCCAAAGACGGACGCCGACGGCTGATTTCGTCATACGATCACAACGTTACCGAGCCTGAATTCGCGTTGGGCTACCGGTTCGATATCGTGTTACGCGGTAACAGGGCGACGCCGTTCGAGGAAGCGAGATGAGAAAGCAAACGCCGTCACAAACCGTAGGTCCGTTTTATGCGATCGGGCTTACGCGAACCCCGCAGAACGTGATCGCCGACGAGTCTGTCCAAGGGCAGCGGATTCGCATCGAAGGACAGGTGTTCGATGGTGATGGCGCGGCGATTCCCGATGTGATGCTGGAAATCTGGCAAGCGAATACTTGGGGCCGCTACAATCATCCCGATGATAAGCAAGAAAAGCCGCTGGATCCAAGTTTCACGGGTTGGGGACGCTCGGGAACCGACGAAAAATGCTTTTACAGCTTTGAAACGATAAAGCCGGGTCCGGTGCCCGGAAACGACGATTCCGTTCAGGCGCCGCACATCAATTTCTGCATTTTTGCACGCGGTATGCTGGTGCACGCGTACACTCGAATGTATTTTGACGATGAGCCGACGAATGCCACCGACCCCGTGCTCAATTCGATCAAGAACAAAAAACGTCGCGCGACCTTGATTGCCGGGCGAGAAGAGCGCCACGGCAAACCTGTTTATCGTTTCGATATTCGGCTTCAAGGCGAAAACGAGACGGTGTTCTTCGATATGTAGGGGGAGTGGGGTAGCTGGAGTGATGGGAATTCGGTACGCGAAGATTTTCAGAGCACTCTTGATTTGTCAATTCGACCTCTGGGAGAAATCCTTCCGTGGGTGGCCAGCAGAAGAAAGATTCCTCAGATTCGTTCGGAATGACACTTGCCAGGCGAAATCGGCGCCATGACAACTCTCGACTCCGCTATTCTCAGCCCGCTGTTTAGCGACCAAAAAATTGCAGATCTTCTCAGCGACGAGGCGTTCGTCCGTGCGCTGGCGGATGTCGAAATTGCTCTTGCGCGCGCAGAGGCGCGCTTGGGCGTGATTCCGCGAAATGCTGCGGAGCGGATTGCCGAGGTACGACCGCAAACGATAGACGTTCAAACGCTCACCAAGGGCACGCTTCGGTCCGGATTCCCGATTATCGCGTTGGTCGAGGAGCTACGAAAACAGGTCGGCAGTGAGGCTGCGCCGTTTGTTCACTGGGGCGCGACCACCCAGGACATCATGGATACCGCGTGCATCTTGCAGATTCGATCGGTCACCGAGTTGTTCAAAAGGAGTGTTACGGATATCGTCCGTCATTTTAGCGCTCTCGCTGAGCGCCATCGAAATCTGATATTGGCCGGCCGAACGCATGGCCAGCAGGCATTGCCGATTACCTTCGGGGTGAAAATCGCCGCGTGGATCGCGCCGCTTTTACGCCATCTGCAGCGCCTCGAGGAAATTCTCCCTCGCTTGATGGTAGTCCAGTTCGGCGGCGCTGCCGGCACAATGGCGGCGCTCGGCGACAACGGATTGCCCGTGATGCAAGCGCTCGCTGAGGAACTTCAGTTGGGAGTGCCGCTAATGCCATGGCACGCGCAACGCGATCCGCTGGTGGAATTTGCCGGCTGGCTCAGCCTTGTCACAGGAACTCTCGGTAAAATGGCGCAGGATATCATTCTCTTGGCGCAAACCGAGATCGGAGAAGTCGGCGAATCGGCAGAGCAGGGCCGAGGCGGCAGCAGCACGATGCCGCAAAAGAGCAATCCGATCACCAGCGAGTTAATTATCGCAGCGGCGCGGACCAACGCATCGTTATTATCGGCGATGCACAATGCGCAGATTCAGGAACAGGAGCGCGCGACGCACGGTTGGCAAATGGAGTGGCTGGTGCTGCCGCAGATGATGCTTCTCACTGGCGGCGCGCTCAAGCACGCTCTCTATCTTGCCAGCCATTTACAAGTGGACGGTAAGACGATGAGGGACAATATGGCACGGGCCAATGACCTCGTCCTCGCCGAAGCCGCGGTGTTTGCGCTCGCGCGCAGCATGGCAAAAGCGCGAGCGGAAGAGCTGGTGAAGAAAGCCTGCGGCGTCGCGGTGAATGAGGCGAAGCCGCTGATCGAGGTAGTGAAAAAGATATCGGAACGAGAAATCACTCGCGGCTCTATCGACTGGAAAAGTCTCGCCCAGCCGGAAAAATACCTCGGCGCATCGAATGAGATTCTCGACCGAGTCCTTGAGACGGCTCGCCGCCGTTTCGCCTCAAACCAGCCGAGCCGATCATGAACGCCCACAGAGTGGACAAGCTTCTTTCCATGCGCGATGCCGTCGCGCAGTATGTGAGCGATGGCAGCTCGGTGGCCATCGAAGGATTTACCGGTTTTATTTGCTTTGCAGCCGGTCATGAAATCATTCGGCAACGACGCCGGGACCTCACGTTGATCCGTATGACACCGGATCTGATCTACGATCAAATGATCGCCGCGGGGACGGCGCGAAAACTCATTTTCAGTTATATGGGAAATCCGGGCGTCGGATCGCTCTACTGCATTCGCCGCGCGGTGGAGAAAAATATCCCGCTGCCGCTCGCGCTCGAGGAATACTCTCACTACGGCCTGGTCGGGCGTTACGCCGCTGGGGCCGCGCGCATGCCATTTTTCGCGCTTCGCAGCTACCTCGGTTCCGATATGCTGACGGCCAATCCGCTCATCAAGCTGATCGATGATCCTTACGGGACGGGAAAAATCGCCGTCGTTCCCCCGCTGAATCCGGACGTGGCGATTCTGCATGCTCAACGAGCGGATCGTCGCGGCAACACACAGATCTGGGGCCTGGTCGGTATGCAGAAAGAAGTGGCGTTCGCCTCGAAACATGTGATCGTCGTCGTCGAAGAGATCGTCGATGAGTCGATTATCCGGGCCGATCCCAATCGCACGCTAATTCCGGGATTGATCGTCGATGCCGTGGTGCACGAACCGTATGGCGCGCATCCCTCGTATGTTCAGGGTTACTACGATCGCGACAACGAATCGTATCTCGCGTGGGACAAGCTTTCTCAGGATGCTGCGGCCGTGGATGCGTGGATCGACGAATGGGTCTACGGTCTGGAAAACTTCGCTGCTTATGTGCGTAAAGTTGGTCAGGGGCGTCTTGACCAGCTCAAGCCCGAGTCATACCCGGCGCCGTTGGTCGATTACGGGAGGTACCGATGAGCGAGAGCTATTCGGCGTCGGAAATGATGATCGCGGTGGCCGCGCGTATGTTGAAGGGCGCGCGCACCGTCTTCGTCGGAGTCGGTCTTCCCAACATCGCCTGCAATCTGGCCAGGGTCACCGTGGCCCCCGATATGGAGATGATTTATGAATCCGGCGTCTATGGCGCGCGCCCGGAGCGCTTGCCGCTTTCTATCGGCGATCCGACGCTGGTGAGCGGCGCCGTTTCGGTGGTCTCGATGGCGGATTTATTCGGATTATATCTACAGCGGGGCTTAGTGGAAATCGCGCTCCTGGGCGGCGCGCAAATCGACAAGCACGGCAATCTCAACTCCTCGGTCATCGGCGACTACGCCAAGCCGAAGACGCGGCTACCGGGGAGCGGCGGCGCCTGCGAAATCGCAACCAATGCGCAACGCACTTTCATGATCATGCGGCTCAAGCGCCGCGCCTTTGTCGAAAAATTAGATTTCGTCACGAGCCCCGGCCATCTGAGCGGCGGCGACAGCCGCTCGCGCTTAGGCCTGCCCGGCAAAGGACCCGAGATCGTCATCACCGATCGGGCGATTTTGAATTTCGACAACGCCGAGCGAGAGATGCAACTGAGCGCGCTCTATCCTGGCCTCTCGGAAGAGGATGTGCGCGCTGAGATTGGTTGGGAACTGCGGTGTGCTCCTAAGCTGGAGGAAGTTTCGCCGCCGTTGCCGGAAGAACTGCGCTTGATGCGCGAGGAACTCGACCCGAGCGGGATGTACCGTTAAGTTTCGAGCGCGATCCGTGGGTCGTCGCGAAAAAGCAAGAAAGATTTCTCGCCTTTGGCTCGAAATGACGATCAAACCGCGACTCGTCGCATTATTTTCAAAACGGGTTTCGCGGCCAGTACGGTCGTACCCTAATCAAAGTAGTTTCGGATCGTGCGTAATTGGATCCTTTGATTTGTCCGGGTAGTAAATTTTCG
>JBIOXP010000185.1:0-17046 GCA_044869705.1 Binatia bacterium
GGTTGCAAATCGCCCCGATTGTCTTGACCATGATCTGAAACTCGCGCGCCGCAGTTTCCAACGACTACCCTCAACGAAAACCGATCAGTTATTCTTTTGGACTCTACTCAAAAAATAGAGCGATGTCATCACCCCAGGGTGCCTGACCCTGGGGACTCCTGGGCGTGGTTCCCCATGACCCTTAGCAGGTTGGCCGATCTTGGTCACCGAGAATGTTTCATGAACTTACGCTCGCTCCTCAGAAAAAAGGCGTACGTCCTGTATGTTGCTAAGTCCGAGTTCGTCATTCCCGCATGTTTTTAGCGGCCGTTCGCCCATGCTCAGCACAGGCGGCATTTGGACTGGGCCCCCGATTAAAACATTCGGGGGTGAGGCGTTTTGGTTTTTCCACGCAATTGGGCCTTTCTGAAGGAGCGCTGGACTCACCTGTGCCGCCGGAACGGCGCAAATTTGCACTGCAGCTATTTTTACGGAATCCAATCGGCAATGAAGATGTTGAACTCGCGCGGCTCCTTACTGTTCCGTGTCGATGCGAAGATAAGCTTTTTGCCATCGCGAGAGAACATCGGGAAGCTATCGAAACGGGCGCCATAGGTGATGCGTTCCAAGCCGGTGCCGTCGACATTGATAATGTAAAGAGAAAAGCTCTTACGCTCGAGATCGTGCAAGTTGGATGAGAAAATAATTTGTCGGTTGTTAGGATGGAGAAACGGTGCCCAATTCGCCGCGCCATTATTGGTAATTTGCCGTTTGTCGGACCCATCCGCAGCCATCGTGAAAATCTCGGCTCGGGTCGGCTTGATCAGATTTTGTTTGAGCAGCGCTTCGTACTCGGTCGTTTCTTCTTTGCGCTTCGGGTGGTCCGCACGATAGACGATGGTTTTGCCGTCCCAGGAGAAGAATGGCCCGCCGTCATAACCTTTTTGGTTCGTCAATCGCTTTACGCCGCTGCCATCGACATTCATGCTGTAGATATCGAGATCGCCGCCGCGCAGCGAAGTAAAGACGATCTTTCGGCCGTCGGGTGAAATTGTCCCTTCAGCATCATAACCGAGGTTTTTTGTCAGGCGTTTCAGGTCCGAACCATCGATGTTGGCACTGAAGATTTCGTAAGTTGGATAGATCGGCCAGACGTAGCCCTGGCTGCGATCCGGCTGCGGCGGACATGTTGCGCTGGTTAGATGCGTAGAGGCATAGATGATTCTCTTGCCTTCGGGAAAGAAAAACCCGCAAGTCGTTCGGCCCTTGCCGCTGTTCAAAAGTTTCAGATCGCTGCCGTCGATATTCATGCTGAAGATCTGATCGCACTGGTATGGCGGGCGAGTGGACTGGAAAATGATTTTACTAGCGTCGGAGGAAAAGTAAGCCTCGGCATTCTGGCCGCCAAACGTGAGCTGCCTCAGGTTAATTAAGCGGCGCTCCTGCGCGTGGTGATTTGGGAGAGATAGGGAATCTTGGGCTTTGACGAGAAGTGTTGTCAACGCGATCAGCGAGCCGGCGAGGACGGAGCAAACCAGAAAAGTTCTCGAACTGGAAAGCATCTAAAGTAGTCGTTGCGAAACCATACTGAAAAAATACCAGATCTCAGCGTTATGCAAGCGCGACCGAAGGCGATCGGCTCTTGCGAGATCGGCGTTGCCTGCTTCCCCGCATTCAGAGTAAAAGTAGGCCTTCGAGGTTTCATCGCTGTACCAGAAGCAGAATCGCTGCTGCGAGTTAAGCCGTTGGCAGAGGTTACTAGCTCATTTTACTCATGAAGTTGATCGTACTTGACGATTTTCCGCTCTGGTCAACTTATCTTCTCACGCTGGTTGTTCTTTGCGGGTTTGTTTTTGCGCTCACGATGTTGCTCCGCTCCCTTTCGACCGACAGGCCCGATTCCGGGCGATCGCAATTTCCCCAAGGCCGGCGGCAGCTATGGTTTTTTGTGATTGCCGGAGCTTTGGCTGTTTGGTTCTTGGCATCATCGATGTATTTGCAGTTTCACGCTGTCCGTCTCGGATCCCATGAGTTGCAACTTATATATCTTTGGCCCCGACCGCCGGTAAATCTGGACACTCGAGAGGTGGTGGATATAAAGCTTGTTCGCGCGTATCGCACTTGCGGACATCTGGAAGTTGCGAGGCGGCAAGAGCTGTTCCGTAGCGTAAATTTCAGAAAATGCCAAGCTGCGGAAGAAATTATGAAAACTGTATCTCCCGGCGCGAGTCGGAGCTCTTAGGGTTATGAACGAGGGGTCAAGGCCCTGAGATCTCGCCGCCGGCGGCTCGTAGCTCAGGCTGAATCCACGATCCGCCCGCCGACTCGTTGAGGTGTTGCGCTTTTTAAGTTGCAATCCAGGGACTGGGGAGCTACTCGAATCAACAGCGGTCGATGAGGAAACGATTAATGAACGATCTTCTTAGCGCTGCCGAGCCACTTTTGCGTTCAGGATTCTGATCACGTGCGCAACGGTTCATTGGCTCTGCTTCAGCAATGAAAACATACGCCAGCTCAAAGACGCGCGTTTGATTGATGACAGCACCGTCAGGAAATTGGATAAACAAGGATTGTTTAATAAAAAATACGCGAAGTGAACCTTCTCAAGCGGTTCATCCGCGCGATGGCAGAGAGCCGGACGCATGAAACTCGATTTGGCAAATTTTCCAGTGCGCGAAATTCGTTTCGGCAACTCTCATCGATACGAAAACGGTAAATTAACCGTCGATCGGGAAGATCTGGTCCGCCTCGTGTCGGCAGATGAGCGGATTGCACAAGCGAGATTCGAAGCCGTTGAGCCAGGCGAACACGCGCGGATCACCGGCATACGCGACGTGGTCGAACCGCGTGTGAAATTCGGCGCGCGAGGTCAAGTTTTTCCAGGAGCGCTGGGCGCGGTGGAAAATGTCGGCGCTGGCGTGACGCACCGGCTGTCCGGGATGACGGTGATCGCCACGGCTCAGTACGAAGGAACTATTCGCGCCGGTACGGGCGTTCAGCGCAGCGCGATGCTCGATATGTGGGGTCCCGGCGCCGAAGCATCCCGGTTTGGCCATTATCCGCATCTGGTTTTGATCATGGGCCTCAAGGGGGGATTGGGTGAGTTGGAAGCCCATCTGGCAATTCAAAGAGCGGAGTTCGCTGTCGCGAAACGAATTGCAGAAGTCACGGAGCGCGCAAAACCGGAGGAGGTCGAGCGGTTTGAGCTGAATGAAGATGAATCTCTGCCGCGGGCTGTTGTCATCCAGGGCTGCATCACCAACGGTGGACAGCCGCACTCCGGGGTCAGCTATTATGGTTTGCCGATTCGTGAGTCGCTGGCGACCTGGATTCATCCCAACGAGTTGCTCGACGGCGCGATGACGACGAACACGACACGCGGCATCGGTTATTATCCGACGACGTGGGATTGGCAGAACCATCCGCTGGCTTTGGAACTTTTTCGCGAGCAGGCCGCGGGCCGGCTGCGCTTCGGCGGCATGATCATCGAGCGGATTTCCTACGACACGATTCACGGCAAGGAAGTGGTCGCGCTCAACACCGCAGAGCTTGCCGCGCAGATTGGCGCCGACGCGGCGCTCGTGACTTGGCTCGGTTCAGGAAATGCCTTCGTTGAAGTGATGCTCACCATCCGTGCTTGCGAGCAGCGCGGGATCAAGACGACTTTGGTGAGCTATGAATACGGCGGCAAAGATGGTGTAGACTCGCCGCTGCTCTATTACGTTCCGGAAGCGGACGCCGTGGTCAGTACCGGCAGCCGCGATCGCTGGATTGAGCTGCCGGAGGCGGAAAAAATCATCGGTCCGTACGATGAGATTCAGGTATTGACCTACCCGGGGGCGCCGTCCAGTGCGGCCACTGGACGATTGACGCTGGATGCGCGCGATATGCTCATTGGCGGTGTCGATATTTGGGGCGCGGGCGCGATCAAATGCGAAGCGTTCTAAACAAGCCGTTATGCGAATATCAAATGTAGGGGCACAACATGTTGCGCCCTCTTCATTCTATTGTGCCGCAGCATGCTACTTTCGTACCGTCCATCATTGCCCGGAGCATTCTCCGGCGCTGTGCCCCATCGCTGTTTCTGTAAAATTTTTTCTTAAATAGGTCGATTCGTTTATAATAGCCGCCACGCGACCATCTGTTCGCCGCCGCAAAAAATACGCTAATCACCGGGTCGCTTGATCGTGATCGAGAAATGCTAGGAGACCTTCATGGCTGACCGCATCGCTCTCAAGCTCACGGGAACTCCAATCGCCCATCCCGCCTTGCCCAGTGCGCTGCGCCCGTCGATGCGGGCCGCTGGCGCGTCTCGTTCAGACGAGTTCTTGCCGGAAGGATATGTAAAAATCACGTCCGCTTTCGATGTCGGAAAAAGGTC
Organism: Binatia bacterium; assembly: GCA_044869705.1. Taxonomy (GTDB): domain Bacteria; phylum Desulfobacterota; class Binatia; order UBA9968; family UBA9968; genus DP-20. The sequence goes on from JBIOXP010000185.1 coordinate 4,361, forward strand.
CCGTTCTACTCCCGAAGGCGTGATCGAGAAAACCGTTCAAGCTCAGGCTGATGAAGTGATCGTTCTGGAGATGGCTGACGGCGTCACGGTGATCACCGGCGCGGCAAAGCTCGAACGCTCTCTGAAGCGGGTAAAGCCCGAAGCCGTCGAACCCGACGGTACTTTGAAACTCGACGCGCTGCACGAACGGGCCGAAGAAAGCCGCGGCATTATCGGCGATGCGGTCAGCGATCTAGTCGTGCGCGTGTTTACTTTGACGGTGGGCGATTTCGCCGATCCGATCCTCGAGGCGGCCAAACGCAAAGCGGCGGAATGGCTGGGCGAAAAAGCGGAGGACAAACTCCAGGAATATTCCGGATTGGGCGTGACTTGGCTGGGCACGAAGGCGCTCATGTGGGCGATTGAAAATCAGTTGGATCGCAAGCCCGGTTTGTATCGCTGGCAGCAAGGAACGGGGCAGCCCGCGGACCTCGTAAAAGTTTCCGCCACGGAGTTGGCACAAGCCGCCAAAGACGGACCGCTGCTGGTGTTCATTCATGGTACAGGATCATCGACCCTCGGCAGTTTTGGCGATCTGCAAAAAGTTTCCTCCACCGATTGGGCCGCGCTCGAAAACAAGTTTGGCGATCGCATCTATGGTTTTGAGCATCTCACGCTGTCCGAAAGTCCGATTCAGAATGCCATCGAGTTGGCGACCCAGTTACCCAAAGGGGCGCAGGTCAATCTGGTTACCCATTCACGCGGTGGCATCGTCGGCGATTTGCTGTGCCTCGATTATTTCAGCGACGCATTGATCGAGCAGTTCAAGAGCGATTTGCCGGAACCGGGTGATGTGCCGGAAGATGAGCGAGAACGGCTTAAAAAAGAACTCGCCAACGCGCACGCTGAGCATCGCGCCAAGTTGCGCGATTTGCGTGCGCTGCTGCAGGAGCGGCAATTCGCGATAGGTCGTTATGTGCGGATCGCGGCGCCGGCGCGCGGGACATTGCTCGCGTCAGGAAATTTCGACGTCTTCCTTTCCGCTCTGCTAACACTGATCGGGCGCGTTCCGTACCTTTACGGCAATCCGCTGTACTATGCATTCAAGCGCGTGGTGCTTGAAATCGCCAAAAACCGCACCAATGCCAAGCTGGTGCCGGGGATCGAAGCCATGCTCCCCGATGCGCCGATGGCGCGTTTTTTGGCATTGGCCACGCCGCGCACGAGCACGGAGTTCGCTGCGATCGCGGGCGATACCGAGGGCGGCGGTCTGCTTAAACGCCTTGGCGTCCTATTTACGGATTACGCTTTGTTCACCGGCGTTGACAATGATCTGGTGGTCGATACCGGCTCTATGTACGCGGGAATCGCGCGCGAGGCGCACGGCCGGGCGCTGTTCGATCAAGGACCGACGACCAGCCACTTCCATTATTTCCAGAATGACGCCACGCGTGCTGCGTTGCGTGACTGGCTCACGGTCGAGAACACCGAAGCTTTGGACTTGTTCAAGTCTTTGCCCGGCGAGGTGACGGAGCCGAGCCTAATCGAAGAGAGCGCGCGCATTGCTGCAACCCGGCGAACTCGGGGCGGCGAAGCGGCGGAGGCTAGCCTGCCGATCATTGTCGTATTGCCCGGCATCATGGGGTCGCACCTCTGGCGCAATAGCCAAGACAGGGTATGGTTCGATTTTCCCGACCTGGTGATCGGAGGCTTAGAAAAGCTTGCCTGGAGCGCGGCCACGGGAACCGATGCGGGCGACGGTGTTACGCCGGAAAAGCTTTTCGACATGTCGTATGGCGACGTTTGCCTTTATTTGATGGACACGCACAAGGTCGAGAGGTTCGCCTACGATTGGCGCCTGCCGCTTGATATTCTCGCCGGCCAGCTGGAGAAGCTCCTGCGCCGACTCCTGGACGAAACCCGCAATCCGCTGCGGCCGATTCGGCTGCTCGCCCACAGCATGGGCGGCTTGGTTACGCGTGCGCTGATTCACAAAAATCCCCAACTCTGGGATGAACTGATGGGGCGCCCCGGCGCGCGCTTTATCATGCTCGGCACGCCGAACCAGGGAGCGCATTCGATGGTCGAGGCGCTCATCGGCAAATCGGACACGCTTCGGAGCTTGGCGCGCGTCGACTTTCAGCACGACCTGCAGGCGATACTCAACATTATTGGCGAGTTTCGCGGCGCGCTGCAGCTTTTGCCGAAGACGGGTTTTCGGGACGTCGGTGCAACACCATTCGATGAGTACTATAGCGTTGCCCGATGGAGTGCGCTCAAAGCGGAGATGAAAGATTTTTGGTTCGGCGATCGCGTCGCAGCAGTGCCGAGTGAAGCCGCGCTCAAGCAAGGTAAATGGCTCTGGGAGCGGGATGGATTGGCCATGCCGGCGCTTCCAGAACGCCACGCGGAAAAAACCATTTACGTCCATGGCTCGGCGCCGCTCACCGCCTGCGGTATGGAAAAAATCGATGGTCGCTGGAAAATGATCGGCACCCACGAAGGTGATGGCACCGTCACCTGGAAATCGGGGGCGATCGGCGGCATTGGACGGCGCTACTATATGCCCGCGGTACACGGTGATCTCGCAGCGACACCCGAATATTTTGCCGGTATCGCCGAATTGCTTCAGAGCGGCGCGACCGGGCAACTTCCGGATCGTCCACCTGAAGTGCGTGATCCAGAGGCGGCCAAGCCAAAGCCCTACGAGGCCGGGCCGCCTCGCTATGCCATGCCGGAGGAAGCGGCACACGCGCTCATGGGCGCACCGAAGCGAAAGAGACTCAAAGCGCGCCCAATATCCACACTGAAGGTTGTCGTGAAGGCGATGGATCTGCGGTTTGTCACGCAGCCGATTATGGTCGGCCACTATGAGCAGGATGCGATCTCGGGCGCGGAATCGATCATCGACCGCGAGCTCGTCGAGCAGGCTTTGAGCGAGCGCTACAATCTCGGTCTCTATGCGGGGCCGATCGGCACCGCAGTGGTGGTGTTTCGCTTGCCCAATGAGGCAGAGCGCATGCGCGGCACGTTAAATGGGGCCGTGGTGACCGGATTGGGAACTTACGACGGCACGCTCTCGGCTAACCAACTCACCGAGGCCGTGCGCGCCGGAGCGCTGCGTTATCTGCTCCAGTGTCTCGATTGCAACGCGGAAGCCTCGGGTGATATCGGGCTCTGCACGCTTTTGCTGGGTTATAATTCGACGGCGAGTCTGACGATTCAAGCTTCCGTCGAATCGTTGGTCCAGGGCGTCATCGAGGCGAATCAGAAATTTGCCGAGGCCACCCGCCGAGCGCTCCGCATAGGCTCTTTGGAGATCGTCGAATTGTATCTCGATACCGCGATCTCCGCGATGCGCTATCTGCGCCAGTTTGCGGATAAGGTCAACAGCGAATCGAAAGTTCTCGGCCTGCGCCTGCAGGTGCCCGACGAGCTACAGCAGGACCGCGGCGTTCGGCAGCGGCTCGACGACAGCCGCGCGCAGGGTTATTGGCCGCGAATGATGATCACGGACGCCGATCGGGACGATGAGGTATGTCCGCCGGAATGCTTCGAAGCGCACAGCGCCACAGAGGGAGACGAGCTTTCCGGCACTTCAGTCGACGCAACAGGCGTTGCAGCGCTGGCAAAACGGCGCGCGTACCCCGTTTCCCGTGTAGCGTTGGCGGAAAGATTGAAGTTCGTGCATGTCGGTCAACGGGCGCGCGCCGAGAGTGTTGTGCAGCAGCGCCAACCCGGCTTGGTGGAGAGCCTCGTTGCCGGACAGGTACAGGAGAAATCGTTTCAGCCCGACTTTTGCCGGACCCTGTTTCAGCTGCTTGTGCCATATGACTTCAAGGACGCAGCCCGCCATCTCGAACGGATCGTGCTGGTGGTCGATGGTTATACGGCGAACCTGCCCTGGGAGCTGATGCTCGCCGCAGATGTGCCTATTGCGGTGCGATCGCCGGTGGTGCGCCAGCTGTCGTCGGGCAAGTTTCGCCGGCAGGTGCGCCAGTCTATGGAGCCACTCGCCTACGTGATCGGCAATCCGTCGACCAAGTCCTTTTTCGGGAACTTTCCCGCTTCCGGCAAAAATCCTGACGAGAGTTTGATTTCCCTCGACGGAGCGGAGCGCGAAGCCGAAGTTGTGGTCGAGGCGCTACGACGCTATGGATACGGTGTCGAGCAAGCCGTTGGTGAAAGCTTCAGCGCGCTCAAGGTGATCAATCTGCTCTACCAGAAGGCTTATCGCATTGTTCACATCGCCGCGCACGGGCTTTTCGACTTGCGCGCGGCCGACGGCCAGGCGCGCAGCGGCGTCGTGCTGTCCGATGGACTGCTTCTGAGCGCCGCTGAAATCGGCCAAATGGAAATCGTCCCGGATTTGGTTTTTCTGAACTGTTGTCATTTGGCCAAGATGGACGCTCGTCCAGTCGCCTACAACCGGCTCGCTTACAGTATTTCCCGCGAACTCATCGAGATCGGCGTGCGCTGCGTGGTGTGCGCCGGTTGGGCGGTGGACGACGATGCGGCATATACTTTTGCGGATGTCTTTTACCAGGGGCTGCTACACGACAACGTAGAATTCGGCCAAGCGATTTTTGATGCGCGCCGGGAAACCTATCGCAAGCATCCTGCGAGCATCACCTGGGGCGCCTATCAGGCTTACGGCGATCCTGGGTGGCGGCTCAATCCGCGTAGCGGCTCGCAAAGCGCGAGCAAGAGCGGCGACAAATTCGTTTCGCCCGAAGAATTGCTCGATGCCGTCAACAGTTTTCGAGTCAGCATTGGCAAACAGCGGCAGGCTCTGAACAAGATCGAAGCGAAGCGCAAAGCCGCGGAACTGGAACGGCTGCTCGGGCGCTGTCCTAAGGATTGGACCGACAAACCGTTTGTCAGTTTTGCTCTCGCCACAGCATATGCGGATCTCGGAAGCGATTATTTTGCCAGAGCCTGCAGGCTGTATAGCGCCGCCATCGCCGACGAGGATAGAGCGGGACGCGTGCCGATCACCGCGATCGAGCGGTTGGCGAATCTCGAATCTCGTCTGGGCGAGCAGCAGGGCTATCCACAGCTCGTCGATTGCGCCATCGAGCGCTTGCGCCAGCTCGATCAGCTTGCTGCTGCTAAAATCGACTATCAGACCGGCGGCGCACAAAGCGCTGTGCGCACCAGGGCGAATGCGGAACGGCAGTCGCTCATCGGCGCTGCGTACAAACGCAAAGCCGCCATCTACGCACGCCGTATCGTCGAAGGCGATGCCAGTGTCGAGGGTGATTTCGATCAGGCGATTCGGGCTAGCATCACGGCATATCAGCAGAGCGCAAAACCGGTCTCGAGCGACGAATTTCATCCCTATGCATTGCTCAACCAAATTGCGCTGCAAGCTCTACTCGGTCAGGGCAAAGATGTGGTCGAGCTTTGCAGGAAGTGCAGCGCAAAAGCCAACGCCAATTTCATCGAGTCGGCAAGTTTTTGGGATGCGATTATGGTTCCGGAAGCCTTCTTGATCGAAGCGCTGTGTTCAGGGATGTTGTCGGATCCCGCTGAATCTGGAGATCAAGCTCTGCAACAAGTGATCGAGCATTATCAGGCATCTCTCCGGAGCATTCAGGTTTTACCCAAGGAAATGGATTCGGTTACCCAGCAACTGGACCTGCTGGCGCTGTTTTTCGAGGCCAAAAAGCAGGCGCACATCGGCCGCCGGCTCCGCCGCCTGTCTGAGCGCCTGAATTCACACTCGTCGGCGTGAGGGCTGCGGCGTAAAAGAGTCGATTATCGATGCCGGAAAAACCAAAGCAAATTATCCCAATCGGTGGCGGCGGATTTTACCGCGACCTGGAAAATCTCGAGCTGGAGAAATACATTATCCGGCAGAGCGGGGCGGAGAACGCGCGGGTTGCCTTCGTGCCTACGGCGAGCGGCGAGCCCGACCACTACGTCGCGAGTTTCTACGCGGCTTTTTTAAGACTCGGTTGCCGTCCGTCGGTGCTGACGTTTTTCAAACGCACGCCGGATCTGCGCTCTTTTCTGCTCAGTCAGGACGTGATTTATGTCGGCGGAGGCAACACCAAAAGCTTGCTCGCGGTCTGGCGCGATTGGGGCGTTGCGGAGATTCTGCACGAGGCATGGCAGTCCGGTATTGTTCTCAGCGGCGTGAGCGCCGGCGCGATCTGCTGGTTCGAGCAGGGAGTTACCGACTCATTCTCCGACGGACTTCGTCCGCTCGCGTGCCTGGGTTTCCTGCCCGGAAGCTGTTGCCCGCATTACGACGGCGAAGCCGAACGCCGACCCACACTGCACCGGCTGCTCGCTGCCGAACAGATTTCACCGGGCATCGCCATCGAGGACTGGAGCGGGGTGCATTTTCGCGAAAGAGAAATCTATAAAGCCATCAGCTCAAAACGAGGAGCGCGCGCCTATACGGTACGCGCAATCTACGGCTCGGTGCAGGAGGTGCCGATGCCGACCGAATACCTAAAAAACTCTGGCTAGCGAGCCAAACGGGTGTTTTGCGTTTTGGTGGCGCGGCGACTCGTTCGCATGAAATACGGTTGTTGGCGAGACCGACTCGATGTTTGGGTCGAGGGAATTCTGCGCAAGCCGGCGCGGCGCCAACTCGCTTTCGCAGAAAAATTTTCTAAACTCGTTCCATGAACATTCTGGTACTCAACTGCGGCAGCTCCTCCATCAAGTTTCAGTTGATCGAAACCGCAGGCGATTTGGCCGCCATCGCGCAAGATCGAAAGCTGATCGCGGGCGTGCTCGATCGGCTCGGTGACGACGCCATCTTCAAGCTCAAAGCTGGCGGCCCGCGCACTCTGAAGGAGGAGAAAATCGCCGCGCCTGATCATGAGATCGGAGTGCGTGAGATCATTCAACGTCTCGAGTTGACGATGCCGGGACAGTCCGGTGCACGCCGCATCGATGCTGTCGCGCACCGGGTCGTCCATGGCGGCAGTCTTTTTACCGCGGCGACGGTAATCGACGACCAGTCGCTCGCGCGCATTGAGTCCTCGGATGATCTCGCGCCTCTGCACAATCCAGCGGCAGTGAGCGGCATCCATGCGGCGCGAAAGGTTTTCGGAAACGCAGTACCGATGACCGCAGTATTCGACACGGCGTTTCACCACACGCTAGCCGAGACTGCGGCTAGCTATGCGATTCCGTATGATCTTATCGCCAAGCACGGCATCCGCCGCTACGGTTTTCACGGCATGGCGCATCAATATTCCATGCTACGATACGCAGACCTGACCGGCGTTGCGCCGGAGCAGGTCAAGCTCGTGACATTGCATTTGGGCAACGGCGCTTCAGCTTGTGCGATTCGCGACGGTCGCTCGATGGACACATCGATGGGCTTTACACCGCTCGAAGGGCTGGTAATGGGAACTCGTTCGGGCGATCTCGATCCGGCACTGGTGAGTTTTCTCGCGCGAAAAGAAAATGTCGATGCCGCCGAAGTGGAGCGTTGGCTCAATCACCGGTCAGGCTTGCTCGGTCTGTCCGGTCAGTCCAACGATATGCGCGATCTTCTCTCCCGCTATGAAAACGATCAGCGTGCGCGATTGGCGGTGGACGTGTTCTGCTACCGGGCGCGCAAGTACGTCGGAGCTTACTTGGCAGTTCTTGGCGGAGCTGACGCCGTCGTTTTCAGCGGCGGCATCGGCGAAAACGCGGTGGCGGTCCGGGAGAGCATCTGTCGCGGGTTGGAATGGTGCGGATTGCGACTGGATCAAGATAAAAACAAGGCTGTTCTCGGCGTCGAAGCCGCGATCGCGGCGCCCGACTCGCGGATAGGCGCATATGTGATTCCCAGCGACGAGGAAGCGATCATGGCGGCTGAAACCGCCTGTTTACTTTCAAAATAACAACGCGTCGCGAGACGGTCTTGACATCCGCACCCAACGCGGGGCAACTCTGGCAGCTAATCATGGGGCCTGGGAGGAGTGATGCGCGCAACATTGCAGCTAAAAAAACGGCGCAGGATGCCTGTGGTCGGCCTGGTCATGACTTCTTTCCCTTATTTTGTCGAGGTCGACGACGATGTGAATCGAATGGAAAGCATGATGGATGAGCATGCTATCCGTCACCTGCCGGTGCAGGAAAATGGCCAAATCGTGGGGATTGTATCCGAGCGCGACTTGCATCATCGCATCAAACGCGACGCGCCGCCGGCGGAGAAAAAAACTATTTTGGCGCGCCACATCATGGTGGCCGATCCTTACATCGTTTCGTTTCGTGCGCCGCTCAGCGAGGTCGTTCTGGAGATGGCGCGCCGGCGCATCGGTTCCGTGATTGTGCAGCGTCAAGGAAAGCTTGCCGGCATCTTATCGGCCATGGATGTCTGCAGGATTCTTGGTGAATACCTGGAAGCGATGTTTCCTGGCGGACGCAGAGGCGGCGGCGCGGCGGCATAAATACGGATCGGCAGCGGTTTTATCTTCCCTAATTTGGTGCTGTTCGGACTTGCTTCCAACCAGAGATAACCAAGCCTAGAAAAATCCCGATTCAAAGATCGTAAACCGGAGTGTGAATGGCGACGTGCTCCCCGCGCGCAATCGCGCTGACAATATCAGCCCGGCTCACAATACCGAGGAGCTGATCGCCGCGCATGACCGGAATGCGCTTGACATGGTGGGTCATCATCAGGTGCGCTATTTGCTCCACGGGGGTTTCTTCCTCGATGCTGACGATCTTTTTGCTCATGATCGATTTTACGTCTTTGCCTTTTTTTGCCACGATGTCCGCTTCGGAAACAATGCCGATAATCTTGCTTTTCTTGTCAATCACCGGCGCGCCGCTAACCTGATTTTTAATCAAGGCGTTCGCCAGTTGCTTGATGGTCATGCTTGGCGTCACCGTAATCACATCTCTCGTCATGATATCCTTGGCAAGCATGGTTTTCCTCCTGCAAGCGCTGATTAACTCATTGTCGCGGCATGGCCACTCGACCGCGGCGCAGAAAAGTTTCGCAAACGACCTTGGACGGGGCTGTGAATACATGAAAAGCCCGTGAAAGCCAAGAGCCATTAAAGTTTTGCCGACGTTAACGATCGTAGACTTTGCACGAGCTGCGGAAGCGCGGTCGCTAGTGTCACATGCATCCTTTGAGATCGGCGGTCAGGTATTGATAGCGGTCACGAAACTGATCCATGCTGCATGGCCGACTCGTCGATGACGCCGCGTTGGCAAGCAGTCTCAGTTTATTCTCGTCGGAAAAATCTTCCTTCTCCAGGCGAATCATATACTCACGAGCGACTTTGTAAGACGGCGAATCAATCTCCACCGCACGCACTCGAGTCTTCCCGGTCGCCGGATCTTGCAGCGCGGCGAAATCCAGATATTCGAGCCTCCCCTCGATAAGCGCAACCAATGCGCCGGAAAGTCTGCCCGCCTTCGCGCTTGGGTTCAGTAAAAACTCGACCGCGCCATACCCCAGCGTACGCACATATTCGCAGTCGAATGCCACGGGTGCCGCCGATCGGAGCTCGTAGCCGATATTTTTGTGCACGATCGCGAGCGACGACGTGCGGCCGGCGAAACGGTGTTCGACGAGATTCTTTAAAATAGACGCAAGGTCCACCTCGGCAAGACGCAAATGGCCGTAATTGTCGTGCGTAATGCGCACACCCTCGATTCCCTCGAGCTCTTCCACCGGCATGTGCTCGAGTAAGCCCTCGGCGATAATCGCGACGCCATCCGGACGATTCCACAGTGCCCGCCGTTTGAGAATTGCGCCTTCGAGAATGTCGCAGACCGTGGCCATGCGGATCGGGCCGGGAAATTCCTCCGGCACCAGTGTGAGCGTCGCGCCGGTCGCTTTGCCGATCCCCAAGGCGAGATGGCCGGCCGTGCGCCCCATTACGACGACGAAGTACCACCGCCCGGTGGTACGAGAATCTTCCATGATGTTTTGCACCAGCTCGCTCCCCAGCTGTCGCGCCGTTTCGAAACCAAATGTCGGTATTTCGCCGGGCAGCGGCAAATCATTATCGATGGTTTTGGGGACATGGCAGACGCGAATACGGCCCTTCGCCTGCTTCGCAACTTGACTCGCAGCGAACATCGTATCGTCGCCTCCGATGCTAGCTAAATAGCCGATGCCGAGCTGATCGAGGGTTGCGACAACGCGCTCGAGATCCTCGGCTTTTTTTGTCGGATTGGCCCTCGAGGTATTCAGGATCGATCCGCCCTGGAAATGGACTCTGGAAACGTCATCGTGATCGAGATCTTTGGTATGAGTCGAATCGCCTCGCATCAGCCACTGAAAACCATCAAAGATGCCGATGACTTTACGCGCGCGGGTGCGGGCCTCGAGCGTGATCGCGCTGATAACGCCATTGATGCCCGGCGCCGGTCCGCCGCCAACCAAGATTCCGACGTGACTAGAGTGGCTGTGAGCTTCCATTGTTATGCTACTCCGTGTTTGTAAAAGACGTTCGAGCAGCGTCGCGATTTCTGTGCCGAAACAATATGGGTCAAGTGTAATCCGCTGCGGGTGGCTTCTCAAATCCAATGGGCTCGAGCCTTTATTTAGAATACCCGCAGAGTCCTCCTTCAGCTCTGTAAGCGAGGTAACTTTATACTTTCATAAACCAAACTCTGTTTCTCTTCTGACTCGAGCGGTCAAGCTGATGCGATCTCTAAGTATCTTCGCCGTCAGGACGGACTGAGCTGCGCAGCGCTTTCGTTTCTCCACGGCGGCGCTTTTCCTCGAGGAGGCGAAGCTTAGCGCGCCGCGAGCGTTTGCGTTTCTGCCGACGGATTTTGGCGATCCGCTGCTCTGCTTCGAGGGCAGCACCTCGGCGCAACGATTCGATCCTTTCCAGCAGAATTCTTCGCGCCAGAAAACGATTCAAGCCTTGCGATCGTTCTTTTTGACATCGCACCCGAACCCCGCTCGGACGGTGGTGCAGTAGAACACAGCTCGATACTTTGTTGACGTTCTGGCCGCCGGCACCGGAGGAGCGCACGAATTGCTCCTCGATGTCTTGTTCGCGCACATCGAGAGCCGCCATGCGCTCGACCAATTGGCGTTCTTTATCAGCGGAAACCGGAAAACGAGGCATCGAAGCTCAACCTGCGCTGTTGATTTTGAACTTATCCGCGGTGAGCGCCGAATGAATCCGCGCGATATGCTCCGAGCCGGCAGTTTCGAGAATCAGTTCGACCTCGGTCTCGCCGATCGCCATTTGCCCGAAGCCGCGGCTGTGGGTGATCTGCAATATATTGGCACCCAAATCAGCGATCCGCTGCGCCAGCCGCGCCAAACTTCCCGGCCGGTCCGAAATGACGATGGCAAATCTGCTCAACCGGCCGTCTTGAACCAGACCGGTCTCAATGATCCGAGAAATTAGGTTCATGTCGATGTTGCCGCCCGATACAACCAGTCCGATATTTTTGGCGGTTAAAGGAATTTTCTTATTGATCAGCGCTGCCAATGGCACTGCCGCCGCGCCTTCGGCTACGGTCTTCTCAATCTCGAGCAGCAGCAACACAGCGTTGGCGATCTCTCGGTCGTTGACGGTGACGATCTCGTCGACATAGCGTCGAACCAATTCGAACGGCAGCGCGCCAACAGCGCGCACGGCGATGCCGTCGGCGATGGTGGTTGCGGGCTGGAGTTGTACCGGAGCGCCTTGCTCCAGAGCGACTTTCATCGAGGGAACCGCTTCAGCCTGGACGCCGATGATACGGATTTTTGGCAGCAGGGTTTTTAACGCCAGCGCAATTCCCGCAATCAATCCTCCGCCCCCGACCGGCACAACGACGACTTCCAGGTCAGGATTCTGCTCATAGAGTTCGATGCCGATCGTGCCTTGGCCGGCAATAACCCATGGGTCGTCAAACGCGGAAATGAAGCATGGCCCCGAGGGGCGGCTCAAGCGCAGCGCTTCCGCATAGGCGGCATCATAATCGTTTCCGTGCAGCAGTGTTTCGGCGCCGTACTGTCGTACGCGGGTGAGTTTGATCAGGGGCGCAGAGGTCGGCATCACGATGGTTGCACTGAGATTGAGGCGGCGGCTGTGATATGCGACCGCCATGCCGTGATTGCCGGCGCTAGCGGCGATCACACCATGGCGGGCCTCTGCACCGGTCAACGTGAGCAAGCGATTGAGCGCGCCGCGCTCTTTGAACGAGCCTGTGATTTGTAAGTTTTCGAGCTTGAAGAAAATTCGATTTTCGGTCATCTGGCTAATGGTCTCAGAACTCGGAAAAGGCGAGAAATAGATTTGCTCACGGATGCGCTCCCGCGCCTCTTCGATATCGACGAAGGAAATCATGCTAACAACCTAGAATGAAAAGATGCACGCGCGCAACCAAGCGCCAAATGTGTGAAGGCCGCCGCACGTCGCGCCGCCGCCGCTCCATGAAGACACTCGGCTTGCTTGTGCGGCGGTGAATTTTCTATAGTGAAGCAATCATGATTCGAGCCGGAGTTGGACAGTCCCAGGAAAGGGCGACGCGACGCGCCGTCGAAGAGGCTGCTGCGCAAGCGTTGTCGAAGGCCGGAATCGCGCGCGCGGATTTCGCGATGATTTTCTTCACTGCGGATCACGCGGCACAGTCGAGCGAGCTGGTGAGCGGCCTGACCGACGCCGTCGGGACGGATTGCGTCGTGGGTTCCAGCGGCGCCGGTGTGTTGACCGGAGAAGGGGAGATCGAGGCCGGGCCCGGAGTCGTTGTTTGTGCGGTGGCAGCGAATACCCTCACTGCGC
>JBIOXP010000186.1:0-4096 GCA_044869705.1 Binatia bacterium
CACGTTCAATCAACTTCGACAGTGGCGTAGCGAAGGGTCCATGGGGGTCGGAAAACTTTATCGAGGGTTTCGGCGTCGGTTTGTTCGCCGAAACGATGTTGGAGCTGGATGGGTCTGGCGGGATGCAAATACCCAGCGAGAAGCCGGAGAAAGTGATTCCGGCAGTTATGAAAATCTTGAATAACCAAGTCGATCACTTTCCTGCCAAAAACATGGTGGTTCAGCTCGATGGGAAGGATGTTTCGGGAGATTACGTGATGCTCGAAGCATTGAACACCCGTTACATTGGGCCCAACCTCGATCTGGTATCAGCGGCGCAAATGAATGATGGCTTTCTCGATGTTGTGTTCGTCACCAAGCGCGATCGCAGCAAATTGCGCAAACATATTTCCGATCGGCTCAGCGGAAAAAACACCCGCGGCATATTGACGGTTCGCCGCGGTCAGCATTTGCAGATCGAATGGGAGAATTCACCGATTCACATTGACGATATGACCTGGCCGACCGAAAAGGACCGAACCCCTCTCAAGTCCAACGCCATTGATATTCGAATCGACCCCGCAGCACTTGTGTTTCTCGCGCCGGAAGAAGAAAAGCGGGCGTCCGTTTCAAAGCGTCGAACAAAATTGAAAAGGCCGAATCGAAATTAGCGCGCAAAACACTCCACCGTGTGAGCGAATCCGGTCAGGACAGACGTATTCACTGAACATCCGTCGGCGGAAACCTTACTCCACATCTGGGCGGACAGCGAGGAATTGCGCCTCGACGACGAACCGCTTGGTGATGGTACTCGCTCAAGCGCCCGGCGTTTCGGTTGTAAGCTGATCGCGCACAAATCGTATGTGCTCCCGCAGCACGTAGAACTGGTCCGCAAACGCGAGCGGCATTTTCATATTGTTGACGCCTCGCTCGATATCGTCGAGCCGCTTCAGCATCTCTTCGCGGCGATCCGGGGTTGAACTGCTGAAAGCAGCGCGTTCCAATCCAATCAACGCGCCGTACCAGCGATAGATCCGCGCTTTCACGCGCCATTGATAAAGCCACGGAACCACACGCAACCCCGGCAGCAGGAGTACGACGATAGGTACCAATATCACCGCGGCGCGGTCTACGAGACTCGCAAGCCAAAAAGGCAAGAGACGGTAGAGGAAGCTTTTTCCCGATTTGTAGTAGCGCAGAGCATCATCACTGATGCGAAATTCGTGCTCCAGCGGTGCCGGAAATTCGCCGGCACGTTGCAGCAGATTGGCTCCGCCATGCACCTCGCGCGCCGCTTCGATCAACAGATCCGAAATCGCCGGGTGCAAATTGTCGCGCGCGACGAGCTCGACCGTCGGAGCAATCAAAAAGAGATCTTGGGCTGGAGAATTTTTTCCCAAATCCAACGCCCCCATCGGTAATGTCAAACGCGTCAGGTAGCGAAAGCGCCGTGTGTAAGCCTCGGCCTGCGCAAAATCGAACAATCGAATTCCTGGCGTCCGGACGAGCTGCCGCATGAGCGCCGGAGTTGCTGAGTCGCCCATCAGAAAGAGCGCGTCTATTCTTCGCTCCCTGAGTGCGCGCGCCGCATCTTCTCCGCTGAAGTCGAGGAGCGGTGTCTTACCACCGGCTTTGATTCCATTCGCCTCAAGAAGCGTCGCTGCCAATGCGCGTACGCCACTACCCTCGCCACCGATCGCCAATCGCTTTCCAGCCAATTGTGATAGCCGATTGAGCGGCTTGTTACTTCGGTAAAAGATCGCCAGCGGCTCATAAAAAACGCTGCCCAACGACATCAATCGCTCCGCTTGGACACCGGCGGACACCCCGCCTTGGACAAACCCGATATCCACGGCGGACGAGCGATCGCTCAGTCTCTGCAGGTTCTCTAGCGAACCGTTAGACGGCAGAATTTTTAACGTCACGCGATTGCGCGCGAGAATGCTCCGATATTTCTCCGCGGCAATGCGGAACATGCTTCCGTCCGGACCGCTGGTCATAGTTACGGTATCGGGCGGAGCCGGCCGAACAAACCGCACGGCGAACCAAATCCCGACAATGCTGAGCAAGAGAATGGGTCCCAGGGTCATTGCCAAATCGCGCCAGGAGATCGCCACCAGGCGTGTCCGTAATTGAGCAACCATAAAAAAAGTCTGTCGCGTTCGGCGGAGGAAATAAAGATAGATCAGCTTTGATCCAGAGCCAAAACTGCCGAGCGCTCTCTCTCGACGTCGACCAATCAGCCTGATAAGCCGTTGACGTTCGTCTTGTTTGCCGCATCGGATTACAATGTAATCGCAGGCGTACCTGAATGCCGGAAGTAAAGCGCTACGCGGAAGAACTGAGAGCTATCGGTCAAGCGCTGGCTGCCGAAGGGGTCGCTGCGTTTGAATTGTACAGCGTTCCAGCCGGTTACTTTGTCAGAGATCTGCGGGAGGAGACGTCCTCTTTCATTTCAAAAGTCTGGAGTCGGCTCCGACGAGAAAGTCATCGCAAGCTCGATTTCGTCACCTACGGATTTGAATTACGCGAAGTCGAGGAATTGTCCAAGCGCGGGCGCGCGCGGCGTTCGAACCCGGGACAAATCCCGCGATTTCGCGAACCATCCAATATCCTTCGCACGATCGGCGCGTATATCGACGAAAAAAAAGCCGATCTCTTGGAGCTGCACAACCGACCCATTTCCGTAACGCTGGTTTATCGGGATAGATCTGGTCGCGAATACCGAGAAGATCGTCCCATTTCTTCTTTTCAGAAGGTTTTTGTCGAACTGATTGACAAGCGCACATCTTCCCCAGCTCGGCTGTGAGCGCAGATCAAAGTAAGCCGGTTATTTCTCTCCAAGATATCTCTCAATCGCACTAACTCGCTCATACATTCGACTGCGCGCCAAAAACACCGCGTTGTCGATGTATCGGCGCACTTTATACGCGCTCAAATGGTGCCGCTTCGCCAGCTCCCCGACGCTCGCGCCGGTACTGATATGTTCAATTGCCAAGTCGATGCACTGGAGCAAGCGCCTCTGTCTCTTGTCCTTTTGTTCGATGTGTCTGCGGATTTTCTCGAGCGTTTTTTCCACTTTCATGTGAAGGTCATGAACATCTCAGGATTCAGCAATCCAAAACAAGATGAAAACTTATCCAGCGCTGAGGTGCCAAAAAAAACCTACCGCTTATTGACGTCGGTTCTAAGTCCCCAAAACGGGTGGGTATTGCTCTAACCCGAACGCGCGAAGACCCCAAGCTACGTCGCAAATCTCTCAGCCCATTGCTTCTTCGACAATTCGGCTTCGCGAGAGGAGATCACTAACGGCAATTTGGCAAGGTGAACACTGACTCACTGTGACAAGCGAACTTAGAAGTGGCGTCAAAAGCGTGCGCACACGAAGCTGGCACGAGAGCGCCCTGATCGTTCAAGCATGCTCGTAGGAACATAGATTGGCAGCAACGCAAGCGAACGGTAGCACCCACGCGACGCCAGCCTTGCTCTGTTTTTGCTAGCGAGCAAAGCCGCGCTCGTCTCGACCGGTGCCGCCTTGAAGTAACGGAGGCAACTCTCTTCAGTGATAAAAGGTTTGGCGGAGAGGGAGGGATTCGAACCCCCGGTACGGTTCCCCGTACACTTGATTTCGAGTCAAGCGCCTTCAACCGGGCTCGGCCACCTCTCCGCGTGATTTCAGTTAGTTAGCAGATTGCTCTGTTCTTCTCAATTCCGGTATTACAATGCCCCGTTACAACTCCACCCCGGACATGGACGAAAGAGTTGACGGTCTGCTCCTGTGGCGGGTGATATAAGCTTTGACGAACCGATCGGCAGCTATCCTGCGGCGACGTCGGAGTTTCTAGCGAAATGCACGGACGAAGTCTACGTACGCGCCAACTCGATTGAGCACTCATGTCATTCAAAGGCACAAGCCCGTAAATTAATCCGATCTCAGTATCCGGTAGCGCCTGCTGCTTTGAACCGCTCGAATTCACTAACCTCGCTTAGCCGCCCCTTTACAGTCCGTCTTTTCTGCTTCGATTTTGTCCGGTTTAATGCTGTGAGGAGTATTCCGATGAGCTGCCTGACCACGTCGGATAGCGATATAGGATTGGAAAGCAAGCGTCCCACAGAC
>JBIOXP010000187.1:0-5609 GCA_044869705.1 Binatia bacterium
ATTATTGCAGAAATCTCCGAAAATACTGACGCCGAAATCCGCGCTCGGCGACTATAATGAGGAACTCACTACGCAGAATGAGGTAAATGTATGTATCCATATGACTTCAATCCCAGTCTCAGCGGATTGAACCCTGAAGAGGTGTTCGTTGTGATGCCTTTTGCACCTCAATACGACCCGATATACGCGGAATTGGTTGAGCCAGCTGTTCGCGCTTCCTCAAAAAGTCTACACCGACCTCTTCGAGCGTATCGTACGAAGCGAGATCTTAGGACCACTTCCGGATGGATTGAAGTTATGGAGCATTTGTATACCGCCCAAATCATACTTGGTGTCCTCACTAGCACAGTGAACGGAAATGCTCAGTACGAGTTAGGAATCGCGCACGCTACACAGCCAATCTGTCGTCAGGTTTTGGTTGCGGAGAAAGATTACAACCACAATTCGATACGAAGGATTTGATCTTTATGGAATACTCCGCGCTGGCGCCGGGGGACTCCGTTGAAGAACTTGCGGCTCGCATCTGCGCAGCACTCGAAGGTTGGGACGTCAACCAGGAAACCATTGTGCGTCACACAGTCGCAAAGCTTGCCCCTTTCGATTTTGAATTCGTTATGCAGTGGTTTTTTGTGCCTCGGTTCAGTGTTAGGACCGCCGATAATGGTCCAGGTGAATACGAGCAGCAAATGGCTCTGAGGCGCCCAGATGCTAAGAGGTTCCTTGATGGAGTATTTCAGAGGCACTGTGATGCTATCGGGAGACTCCAGGCAAGCGGGCTTCTGGCGCTCGACACAATAGCTGAACCGCCAGCCATTAAGTTCGGATTCTACTGGACAGACTTAGGAAACCTTGTTCTCTGCCATTTTAAACTCATTGACGAAGCAGAAAGACGAGGAAGGTATGACAAGTTGCCAAGTCACCTGCGCCGATTGTCATGATCGCACAACCAGTCATGATTTTGCAGATGATTCGGTTTTATCATTCACCTGTGACGCCATGGTGTTTTTTGCCGTCCCACCTCTGGCGTGTTGCAGGCGATCACACCACGAATTATGATCACCGGTGCACCTGCTCTCGCATAGTATCAAACGTCAGCCCGTCTCATGAAGGATGTCCCTATGAAAGCAACCCGTCAATTAGTCGCTTTCATCTTTGTTGTCGCGGTCGGGACGTTATTGAACGCCCAAGGAGCCGTGACTAAAGCCCAAGCCGCACAGCCCTTTTACCTAAGCCTCCCTGGCCCCACGCTGAGTTATGTCCACCTCTATTACGGTCAAGAAAAGGGTTTGTTTCTACAGGAAGGATTGGATTTGCAAGTCCTTATTGTCCGAGGAATCATCGGCATAAGTAGCCTCATGGCCGGCCAGATCAACCTCACCTGTCACGCGGGCAGCGGCCTGGCTGCAGCCCTACGCGGCGTTCCCGTCAAGATTATTTCCGTTACCCATGATAGTCCAGATCACGAGTTGATTGTCGCTCCATCCATCAGATCTTCCGATGATCTTAAAGGCAAGGCAATCGCCGTGGGCTCTTTGGAGGGAACCGCCGCAGTGATCATGCGACGCATTCTCCAAGCAAAAGGACTTGATCCGGAGAAAGACGTGACGCTGCTCAGTATGAATACGACGGCGCGACTTCAGTCTTTACTGAGCGGCAAGGTTGCTGGAGCCATGGTGACGCCTCCGACCACCTATTTCGCTATTGATCGGGGCTTTCAGGTCATGGGGCGAGGTAAAGACTACATGCGGTATCTTCAAACCGGCGTGGTTGCAACGGATGCTGCCATCAAAGGGAACCGCGAAAATACCGTCCGTTTTTTGCGCGCTTGGGACCGTGGCTTAAAGTTTTATCAGGACAATCCAGAGATTATGATTCCCTATCTTCAGAAAAAGCTCGGGGTCAAGGATGCCAAGCTTGCGCGGCGCATGTATCAAGACGATGTGGGTACGATTTCACTGACCGGAATCCTAAGTCGAGAAACAGCCAAAGACATTGTTGATACCGGCCGCGAAGCCTTACACATAAAAGAACCCGTGCCCACGGAGCGAATTTTTGATTTCTCTTTAGCGACCGAAGCGCTAAGGTGAACTCTCGTCTGCCGTAGCGCTCCCGGATTCCGCGATGTTCCATCGGTGCTACAAACGGTGGTGTCTGCAGCCGCCCTACGAAACCTCCGCGTGCTTTGCGTTTTCAACCTTGAAAATGCAGCCGCTGGTCGGGCAGAAAATTGAGCGATCTGTGAACTGGTCTAAAAAAATAGCAAAGTAATGACAAAGTAAGCTGGTCTCGATGCAACTTAACAGTGATCGATACTTTGTAACGACTTAAAAAATCAGCGAGGAAAAATGGCCAGGGACAGAATCGAACTGCCGACACGAGGATTTTCAGTCCTCTGCTCTACCGACTGAGCTACCTGGCCGCACGGGAGGTTTGCTCTCGCTTAGATGAGTGATTGGCTAATATGTGAACCTCAATGGCTTAGCATTTCGAATATCCGCCGTCAACGTGCCGCGACTCTCGCAATCGCGTCACGTAAACAAGCACTCAGGTTCTCGATTGCGAATGCGTCATCAGGGGCAACTCGGCCCAGGTGATTGGAGTCTTTCGTGGGGCTGATCGCTTATGGTCCGCGGCGCGGTTCTGTGGCGCCGTTCGGCAGCCGTGCCCACGGAAATTAGGTCTGAAAAGCTTTCGACGTCACTTGCTTAGCGAAGGTGGAGTCTTTGCGTCCCAGTGGTACGGATTAGCGTAACAGGTAACCCAACTCAGATCCCCTTGCCAGGAAACAACGCTGTTGCATTTGCATCTAATCCGTATGCTCGGGCCGATTTCGGCAATTCGCCGGGGATATTTTCGTCGGCACTTGGAGCAGATTAGCGTGATCGTGCCGTTCTCGAAATCGATGTCTGCTTTCATTGTTTGCGCCTCCCACGGATCTCGCGGCGGTCTTCACGTACTGGCCCACGTAAAGCACTGTAGCGCAAAAAATCGACCGTTCTACCCCTGCAATTTTTTTCTTGCCGGTAATGGAAGTAAGCTAGGCAGGGTCGGGGACGGCGCGCATACCGGGACGTTTAGAGTTCCCGAAAACAGGTAAGGCAGGATTGAATCTCCTCGGCAGCTTCGGTGGAAACGCCGATCGCGAACTCCAGCAGCTGTTGGGCCTCTCTGGTGTCACAGAGAATTTGCGCCACCTCTTCGAATCCTTCGGAGCTCGGCCGGCGATCCAAACAGCCATCGATGAGGGTTCGAAATTGCGAAGACGACCCCTCACAGCGTCCCAGTAATTCGGAGTAATGCTCAGCCGACATTTCGATCAAGATCTTCACAGATCGAAAATAAGCTTATTATTACAAATGTCAAATTTTTTTTGCGCAAAGAAAGTGCGGAAGCGGAGGCAAGGGCAATCGAGAAGCTTTTCGTTCGATCGCTCGATATGAAAATGGTCTGCATCGGAACGAATCAATCAACTATCACCGGATCCAAACTCATTCGGCTGTCCTTTTGCGGCGCAGGACAGCGACGAATTACTGCGATCGGCACGACGGAACATTCCATTGAATCTTTTCAATGGACTAATGCGTATTACGATCGTGGGATTCCAAATGGGCTTTAAGATAGCTCAATGAGTAGATGCGGGCGCCGCAGCGCTTACAAATCGTCGCACGCTGTTTGGTGGTTCGGACCGGCAGTTTTCTAAACATGGTCGATAGCAGCAGTCTCATTAGTTTGCTCCCTCTGTTATGTGATGGGTCGTGCGTGGAGCAACGGCAATGCCACCGTCCCCTGAGGAACTTGCGTCGCCCAGAGATCTTGGACGTACGCGCACTTGGCTCGAATGGTGACTAACGAAAGAGGCTTAGGGCGAGTATTTTTGTCCAAAGCTGGGCTTTTTTGTGCAAACTTGTACAGATAACGGCTCAATTACTACTTAAATTGCCAAAGCGGGGGGCCGCATCTTTTGGTGAGCTACGGCGCGGGCAGTACGGCAGCAGGCAAAAACGATCTTTTCTCAGCGGCGCAGTTTTGGTATAAATAGCGCTCAAATTGCCTGAGGATTGTGCATGAGCCGGTTTGTCGATTACATGTTGTTTAACTACTTCGAGCCCGCGCTCGGTTGGGTATTGAGCCATCCAATCCTCTCCAGTCTTGGAGTACTCGCTCTCATCTATTTCTCGGTCCGTAATTATCGCATGCTCTGAGCCGTCCCGCTTTTGCTCATTTTGCCGGGATCCGGCAGCTCGCGAGGTCTCGCGTGCGCGTGATGAGCAGTTTCCCCCGGTACAGCCTCACTCATCCGCTCTGATTTAGCACCAAAATCGATCAAGAATGCGTTAATAACCGACGAACTGAGCTCGGTTGCTTTTTCTCAGGTCGGGGACTAGGATTTTTTCAAATTCAAGGAGTCAGAACGATGCCTCTGGTTTCCGCAGTGGCCGCAAGCCACGCACCGAATATCCTGCTCGAGCCGGGAAGCGAGTGGGAGGACTTCATGGACCTGCATTACAGCATGGCGCCCCAGGGCGCCTCGAATCGGCCTACGCTCGAGCAGCAGAAAAAGCTTCGGCGGGATGCCGAAGAGGCTTTCGCGGTCCTGCGTGAGGACTTGCAACGAAGTCGACCCGATGTCCTGGTCGTTGTCGCCAACGATCAATTCGTCAATTTCTTTTGGAACAACATTCCGACTTTTTTCGTGACGATCGGCGAGGAAGTCAAAGGCCAGTTCACGCGCCACCAGTTTCATTATCAAAATCATAAGGAGCTCGGCAAGGCGATTATCCGCGCCGGGATGGAGAAGGGCATCGATTTTTCCTATGGCGAGAAGATTGAGCTGCAGCATACCCAAAACGTGCCGCTTTTCTTTCTCCTGCGTGAGCCGAGCATTCCGATCTTGCCGATTTACGTGAATACGTGGGTCGATCCCGCACCGTCGCCGCGCCGTTGCTACCAAGTGGGCGAATTGATCCGCGCTGTTGCGGAAAAATCGAAAGAGCGAATCGCAATCCTCGCAACCGGCGGATTGTCGCATTTTCCCGGATCGCCAAGAATCGGCGAGATTGACGAGAAATTCGATCACCAACTGCTGGAGGTTTTGCGCGACGGAAACGGCAAGACGCTCGCGGACTATTCGGTTCAGGAACTTCTACAGGCCGGCGATACGGAGTTTCTCAACTGGATGGTCGTGATCGGCGCCGTCGGCGATGCCAAAGCATCGTACACTGCGTACATGCCGGATTTCGTCGCTACCGGTTGGGGCTTTGTCAGCTGGAGGTCACTGTGAGTTGTTACGATTTGAGCCGGTTATTATTCGATCTCAAAATGAAAGATTCCGTGTACCGACGGGCGCTGACCGATTTCGAAGGGGTCATGGCAAACTACGAGCTTACGGCGGAGGAAAAAACCGCGCTCCGGGACGGTGACCCGCGCAAGCTCCGGCAACTCGGCGTTCACGGGATGCTTTGTCTTTACATCAAGCGGCTCCAGCCGGAATTCCGCGACAACATCTATTGGCAGCAGAAATAGCTTGAGAATCCTCACAGCAACGATTGTTTCAGCTGCAAGCAATCTTTGACCCTCCACCGCGCGTTTGCTAGTGTGGCGGCCAAGCA
>JBIOXP010000188.1:0-9890 GCA_044869705.1 Binatia bacterium
CATCTTGATTCGGAAAGGGGCTATGCCTCAAGCGCGGCCTTTGCCCGGTCGAAAATAGTGTCGAACATAGGGCGAGTCAGCTTGCCAGTGAAGGTGTTTTGCTGACTCGGGTGATATGAGCAGATCAAGCGCGGGCCGTCGGCGAGATTGACGGTAAAGCCGTGAGCAAATTTGGGGCGTGGCTTGGGAACGATTCCGCCGCTTTCCCCGTAGGCCGCAAAAAAACTATCGAAGGCGATCTTGCCCAGCGCAACAACGACTTTGACGCTGGTAAGCAGTTTGATTTCCTGCACGAGATACGGACGGCAGCGAAGAAACTCGGCTATGCTCGGTTTGTTTTCCGGCGGCGCGCAGCGGACTGCCGCGGTGATGTAGCAATCTTTTAGCTTGAGACCATCGTTTCTGTGACTCGAGTTCGGCTGAGTGGCGAATCCGGCGCTATGTAGAGCGCCATAGAGCCAATCGCCGCTGCGATCTCCGGTAAAAATCCGACCGGTCCGATTGCCGCCGTGCGCCGCCGGCGCGAGGCCAACGATCAGCAGCCGTGCTTGGGGATCACCGAAACCGGGAAGCGGTCTCGCCCAATACTTTTCTTCCCAGTGCCGGCGCGGCGGTTTCGCCGCGACCGCCTCGCGCCAGCGCACGAGACGGGGACAACGGCGGCAGCCGATAATCGTCGCATTGAGCTGCTCAAGCGCTCCCATCCCATGACTTGTTACCACAGCGGATGGGAAAACACGAAAGAACGCGCCCGCGCGCCTGAAGTTTGCTCGGACGGACGGCGCTACGGCTTAGCAAGGTGGACAGCTTCGCTCCTAGCGAGAAATACATGTGAGATAGAATGAATCTAGCGATGCGCAGACGCCTCTGTGCGCGGCTGGTATTCGCCCAATGTGATCGGAATTTCCTGCTCGCGTTTGTCCCTTACGATCGTAAGTTTGACTTGAGTGTTCGGCGGTGTGCTAGCGATTTGGTTGCGTAAGGTATTGCCGTCGGTGACGGCTTTCCCATTGAAAGCAACAATCACGTCGCCGCGCCGAATGCCGCCCTTCGCCGCCGGACCATTCTCGGCGACGGTGTTGACGAGCACGCCGCGCGTTTCGCTCAGACCAAATTGCTGTGCCAACTCAGGAGTCATCGGCTGAATGCCGACGCCGAGCTGACCCCGATGGACTTTGCCAGTCTTGATCAACTGATCCATTACATTACGCGCCATGTTCGACGGAATGGCAAAACCAATTCCGATATTGCCGCCGGAAGTGGACAAGATCTGTGAGTTGATGCCGATCAACTCACCGGTTGAGTCGATGAGAGCGCCACCGGAATTTCCCTGATTGATGGGCGCGTCAGTTTGGAGAAAATCCTCGAAGCTACCGTCGCTCAAACCAGTGTAGCGGCTTTTTGCGCTGATAATTCCCGCGGTGACCGTCTGGCCGATTCCGAGCGGGTTCCCAATCGCCAGCGCGATGTCGCCGACACGAACCTTATCGGAGTCGCCCAGTGAAAGAACCGGTAAATCTTTAGCATCGACTTTTAATACTGCCAGATCGCTCGGCGGATCCGAGCCAACGACTTTAGCGTCGAAGATTCTATGGTTCGGCAACTCAACTTTGATCTGCTCGGCACCATCAATGACATGATGATTCGTCAAGATTGTGCCGTCCGGCTGGACGATAACTCCCGATCCTAGCGCCATTTGTACCTGCGGCGGATTGGACCTGGACTGCGGAAGCTGACCACCAAAGAAATCACGAAACAATGGATTATCGAAAAATGGGAACTGCCGAGGCGCTCGTACTCTCCGTTCCGATCGAATCGTCACGACCGCAGGGCCTGCCTTTTCGATAACATCAGCGTAGGAAAACTGCGGGCCGGATGGCTTGTTTTCACCGGAGGTGTGGTTCACGGTGGGAGCCGGCGCACTGGCTGACGAAGGCGTGTTTTGACTCTGTGGTTCTTTGCGACAGGCGGATGTTGCCAACGCAATCACGATCACGGCAATCCAGAACTGCTTTACCGGCAATAACAGAAACCGACGTTCCATATTATTTGCCTCCGTAGCGTACAACGACAATCGAAACCATTCCAATACAGTTAAACACGATCCTTGAACCAGTTTCGCCCCCCCTAAACGTGCCATTTCCGCGTATCTTCGCTGCCGCTTTCGACGACGACATCCAGGCCGCCGTCAATGTTAAGCACGATCACTCGAACCGTACCGTTTTCCGCGCGTTCAAATCTAAGATCTGCGTGGCCGTGGCCGACCCTGAGCCGATGGAGCTCAAGCCACTGCACAAATTCCGGCAGGACGGGGTGACGGATAAGTAAGCGCCCTTCGAATCCGTCGGGCGTCAGGCCCAAAACAGCTTGGATCAAGTAAGGAACGGCGCCGGCCGCCCAGGCTTGGGGATGACAGGCGACGGGATAACGCACCGGCACACCGTACGATTTACGGTCGAATCCCGCGAACACCTCTGGCAATCGGTAGTGCTCGAAATGCTGCGCTGCTTCGAGGATTACCGTGAAGACACGGCACGCTTCTTGATCGAACCCGTAGCGCCTGAACCCGCCGGCGATAAGCGAATTGTCGTGCGGCCAGACGGTGCCCAGATGATAGCCGATCGGATTATAGCGCGGTTCGTTTGACGAAAGGGTGCGAATCCCCCATCCGCTAAACATCTCGCTCGACATTAATCTGGCGACCGTCGACCGAGCATTTTTGTCATCGACAATTCCCGCCCATAACGCCTGCCCCGGGTTGGACGAAATTGCTGCGGCCGGCCGATTCTGCGCCTGAAGCGCCAAAGCATAAAATTGTCGCTCCTCGACCCAGAAATCGCGATTAAAACGCGCGCGCAGCTCCTCCGCTTGAGCGCGAAGCTCCTGAGCGCGGGCCGATTCGCTCGCTCGTTCGTAGAGATCTGCCAGTGCAGTTTTTGCTAAATAGACATAGCCCTGAACTTCGACCAACGAGATGGGCGGCTGCGCCAAGCTCCCGTCACTGTTCACGATGGCGTCGCCGGAATCCTTCCAGCCTTGATTGCTCAAGCCGCTCTTCGATGCGCTCTGATACTCCAGATAGCCGTCACGATTGTTGTCGCCGTAATCCGCGATCCATGAAAGCGCGGCTTCGATATGATCGCGTAAATCTCTGAACAGGCGCAGCTCTCCGGTCCATGCGGCATGTCGTGCGACCAAAACCAAAAACAGCGGGGTCGCATCAACGGTGCCGTAATACGGCGTCTGCGGAATTTCGTTTAGATGTGCCATCTCACCGATGCGCAGTTCGTGCATGATTTTCCCGGGCTGCTCGTCGCGCCAGCGCTCGATTTTTTTGCCTTGGTACTTGGCCATGAGCCGAAGTGTTTGCTCGGCGACGGCAGGATTGTAGGCGAGCGTCTGAAGCGACGCGATCAAACTATCCCGACCAAATAGCGTGACGTACCAGGGCACACCGGCGGCGAAAAACTGCTCTCCTTCAAGGCTCGTCCTCAAAAGGTAAAGATCGCGCAATGAGCGCTCTGCGACATTGTTCAGCAGAGAACTGCTGCTGCGGACTCGGCTTGTACTGTCAAGCCAGCCGTCGGCGCATGCTTGCAGCCGCGCTCTGGTTTCGCTCAAGTCTCGCCCGAGCGGTTTGCTGGCTTGTCCGTGCTGATTTCTCTGTTCGGTGATGGAGAATGAGACGCGAATCTCTTTTTCTTGGCGCGGCTCCAGTTTGATGTCGAACCGAGCGCCATTGTCTTTGACGCATGGTAGAATCGGCGAAAACTGAACCGAGAGAACGCGGTTGATTTGGTCCGCCCCCTGGTATCCAAGTCTGAGCTGCCCGTCTTCCCAGGACGGCGGGCGATGATAGCCGAGCTTTTGCCCGAGCAAGCCACGCACGGCGAATAAGGGCTCGAAACTCGATCCGACAACTAAGTGAAACGGAAACTCAAGAGCTTCTGGCCCATAGTTACGAAATGTGAACACATCGCGCAGCGCCGGTTGGTCGTTATCGAGCAATCGTTCGAGTTTGATGCCGATTTCATCTTTGCGAATCAGGTCGCGGTTGTTGATTCTGAGATCCGGATTGGTCAATTCAAGCGTCGCGCCAAATCCCGACATACCGGTGCAGACGAGCACGGTGGCTTTTGCCGCGCCTAATTTGAATTCGTAGCCGCTCAAGTACCGGCAGTCGTGATAGTAAAGTCCCAGTCCGTGATTCCCTTTCAAGGGAACGGAGCCGTCCTCTTCGCAAAGAAAGAATAAATCTCGGTCCTTCAGGACGACGGCATGAGCAATACTTCTTGTGACCGAAGATCGCCCGTCGCTCTGCAGGCGCCGTTTGCGTTCGTTATTTTCGCGTTTCGTTTTCGCGCGCCCTTGCTCGGCTGCATGCTTGTGCTGCCGCGGCTCCGGATGCGGCGAATTTTCCGGAGAGCGGCTCATCGACGAGTCAGACATGTCTCGCTCCGCTCATCGAGCTTTTTCCGGAGAGCGCGCTCCAGGCCGCAGCCGCCAATAGCAGTCCTGCCGGCAATAACCAGCCGCGGTGCGTCGCCAGCCAAAGCTCGAGCGAGAAGCCGTGTGCACGGTCCCCGAACTCGCCATGGGCCCCGTGATCGCCGGGAACCGGCTCCCATAAATTGTCGCGTCGGTTTTTATCATCCGGTTCGTCTGTCTGCTGGGACTGGTATCCCGTACGTGCCAGGTACTCATCTGCCAGACGCGGCACTATTTTATTGCCGACGATCGCTTTCACCGTCGGCCAAGCTACGTAGAGCTCGGGCCGATTGTGATCAACCGCCCAAACAATCGCTTGAGCGGCGACTTCCGGTTGAAAAATCGGCGGCACAGGCTGCGGCTTGTTCGGCAATCGGCTTTTTACCCAGGAGAACTGCGGCGTGTTGAGCGCGGGCATCTGTATCATCGTAATCCGAACATTGCTGTGGTCATGTAACAGCTCGCAGCGAAGAGAATCGATGAAACCTTGAATGGCGTGCTTGGCGCCGCAATAGGCCGCTTGCAGCGGAATACCGCGATAGGCGAGCGCGGAACCGACCTGCGCGATCACTCCGCGATCGCGCGGCAGCATCCGTCTCAAAGCCGCCAACGTGCCGTAGACAGAGCCCAGATAAGTGACCTCGGTCACCCGTTTGAACTCCTCCGCCGTCATCTGTTTGATCGGTGAAAAAACCGATGTCATGGCATTGTTGATCCAGATATCGATGGGTCCGAAATTTTCTTCCACCGCTTGCGCCGCGGCCTCGACCTGCTCTGGATTCGCCACGTCCGCCGGAAAGACCAAAGCTTTGCCCCCCGCCGCCTCGATCTCCTGTTTTGCCGCTTCCAATCCGTCACGGCCGCGGGCGAGGAGGCCTACTCGCGCCCGGCGCTCGCCAAAGGCGCGCGCGGTAGCGCGGCCTACGCCTGCGGAAGCGCCGGTAATCACGACCACTTGGCTAAGCATGGGCGACTCTCCTTTTGGAAGTTGGGGCCAACGACTCCGACTCGATGAAAATATGTTTGACGTTCGGATACCGGCTGCGGACATTCTCCTCGAGCCGATCGATGCTCTCTTCCACCTCGATGGCCGAAAGATTCGGGCGAAAGCTCAAATCCATTGCAAGCAGGATGGTGTGCGGCCCGAAATACATGCTGAGCGCGCTTTTCACGCTCTCGACCCGCGGGTCAGATTCGGCGAGACGGCGAATGTCCTTTAAAGTTTCAGGATCAACGGCTTCTCCGACGAGCAGATCTTTGCTCTCATAGGCGAGCAAGACCGCCACGGCCGCGAGAATCAGGCCGATGACAATCGATGCGCCGCCGTCGAAGTAAGGATTGTCAAAAACTTGCGCGAGAAAAACGCCGAACAGAGCCACGACCAATCCGACCAAAGCGGCCGAGTCTTCGAACAGCACCGTGTAAGTCGTGGGATCTTTACTTTGATCGATGGACTGCCAGATGCTCAGTTTGCCGCGCTCGGCTTGAAATGCTTTGAATGCCACCGTGAAAGAATAACCCTCGAACACCATGGCAATACCGAGAACTATGTAATTCCATAGCGGATCGGTAAATGGCTTGGGATTGAGAATATGCAGAAGTCCTTCATAGGCCGAGATACCGCCGCCGACCGCGAAGATCACGATCGCGACAATCAGTGTCCAGAAGTAAAGTTCCTTGCCGTAGCCGAACGGGTGCGCCGCATCAGCGGGTCGCCGGCTGCGACGAACGCCCAAAAGCATCAAGCCGCCGTTGCCCGTATCGACCAGGGAATGAATCCCCTCCGAGAGCATTGCCGAGCTGCCGGTAAAACCAGCAGCGATGAACTTAGTCACAGCGATTGCGAGGTTGGCTGCAATCGCCGCATAGATGACTCTGGTCGATTCGGCCGCCATTTTCATTCGCGCGGATCGATCAACGCGAGGCCCGTCTCCGGATCGTATTTACGGCACAAATGCTGTGGCGATTCGGTGAGAATGACTTCCAGCGTTGGCCAGACGTACGCCTCGAGGAGGTGACCGCCGTGAGCAGTGCCGTCGGCTTTTCCGACCACGACGTGAGCGTGGATCTGAGAAGTTCCGTCGGTGAGCGCAATATCGCCGATGAGCGAGAGCACTTCCACTTGCTCGCGAACCGGTATTTTTTTGTAAGCTTTTTTGTCCCGCTCGAAATATCCCAGCGTGACTTCGCGAAATGCGCCGATCGCGGTGAAGTGGCTGCCGCCAAGCTTTCCTTTCTTGGCCCAAGATGTGAGCCCTGCGATGAACTCTTCGTCCTTCGCGAAAATAAGCGCATAGGTTTTCGCCGCCCCGGCTTCGAGGACTCGAAACTTCATAAAGCTCTCCGCTTTTTGTGTGTTGCCCACAACAGCAGCGCCATCGTAATTGCGCCGCCCAGCGCGCAAACCGTTTTCCGGTCGGCTTGCGCGCGCTCGCGCTCTCTTTCATTGCTAAAGATTTTTTCCGGGTACGGACTCACGGCGGGCGAATCGTTTCCTGATTTCTCCCTGGTTGGCGCCGCGCGGCTCTGTTCGAGCGCGAGTTGTAGCACCTGAGCAGTATGGAGCGCTTCTCGATCAGTGGCTTGGCGGATTTGTTCGCGACAACTGAAGCCGTCGGCAATAATCAAGGTTTGTTTTGGAGCGTTCCGGATCGCGGGCAGCAAAACAAGTTCGCCGACGTCCATCGAAATGTCGTAATGGCCCGCCTCGAAGCCGAAGGAGCCGGCCATTCCACAGCATCCGGAATCCAATAGCTGATAATCGAGGCCGAGCTTGGTGAAAACGGACTCGTCATGCCCCATTCCCATGATCGCCTTTTGGTGGCAGTGGCCATGAACGATCGCCTTGCGCTTGAGTTGCGGCGGCTGATAGCCGTCCAGCATGGTTTCGAAAAACTCGCTGATGAGAAACATCCGATCGCGCAGCCGTTTGGCGTCTTCATCGTCGGGAAATAAGTTCGTCATTTCATCACGAAACACGGCGACGCAGCTCGGCTCGAGCCCGATGATCGGAACTCCCGCTTCGATTTCCGGACGAAGCGTATCCAGTGTTTGCCGGAGCAGACGCTTCGCGGGAGCGAGCATACCAAAATCGTACAACGGTCTGCCGCAGCAAAGAGATTTAGCGGGCAGCTCCACTTGAAATCCCGCGGCTTCGAGGACGATGACCGCGGCGCGCCCAACCTCCGGAAAAAAATGGTTGTTGAAAGTATCAGGCCAGAGCAGCACGCGCGGCTGTCCAGGGTTATTTCTTTCGCGGCGGCGAAACCACTGAGTAAAGGTTTGCGGCGCAAACACCGGCATTTGTCGCTGGCGCGCAATTCCGCCGAGCACTTTGACGACATCGGCGAGCACCGGCGCTTGCGTGAAAAAATTCGCAATCCCGGGAACGATTGAGGCAAGTCGTGCCCACCAATAAATCAATCCCATCGCATACGCATGACGTGGCCTCAGACGGTGCTCATAGTAATGGGAAAGGAACTCGGCTTTATAGGTCGCCATATCGACTTGCAAGGGACAATCGCCTTTGCAGCCTTTGCATGCGAGACAAAGATCGAGGGCGTCTTTCACATGCCGGTCGCGCCAGCCGTGCTTCAGAGGGTCGCCCTGGAGCATTTCAAAAAGTAAATGGGCGCGGCCGCGAGTCGAATGCATTTCTTCGCGTGTGACTCGATAGCTCGGGCACATCGTACCGACGTTTTCGCGCCGGCATTCGCCGACTCCGACGCAGCGCAACGTGGCGCGCGCGAAGCTGCCTTGATCGTCACCGGGAAACTTGAAGTGAGTCTGTAACTCCGGCGGGCGATAATCCACGCCGAGGCGCAAGTTTTCATCGGCCCGGTAGGGGTCGATAATTTTTCCCGGATTCATTTTCCAATCCGGATCCCAGATTGATTTGAACTCGTGAAAGGCGCGCATCAGCTCCGGGCCGAACATTTTAGGCAGTAACTCGCCGCGCGATTGCCCGTCACCGTGTTCGCCCGAGAGCGAGCCGCCATAGCTGATGACGAGATCCGCAGCTCGGTGGATAAACGAACGGTACTTTTCGATGCCCGCCTTCGTCACCAGGTCGAAATCGATCCGCGTATGCACACAACCCTGGCCGAAGTGTCCGTAGAGCGCGCATGCATACCCGAAATCGCTAAGAAGCTTGCGCAAATCGCGTAAGTAATTCCCCAGTTTTTCAGGCGGGACGGCGGAATCTTCCCAGCCTTCCCAAGTATCCTTGGCGCCGGGAACCCGAGCCGTGGCACCCAACCCCGAACGGCGCACCAGCCAAATCGTCCGCTCCTGCTGCGGATCGTCGAAGAGCTTCATGGTCGGCGGCTTTTGCGCCTTTTTCAGCGCATCCATTAACGCCCGTGCCTGATCGTCCGCGGCGGTTTTCGTCTCGTCGCCGAACTCCACTAAGAGCCAACCGCCTCCGTCGGGCAGCAGCTTGACGTCTTGCGGATGCAGGCGCTTTTTTTTCATGTCTTCGACAAGATTGTCATCCAGACCTTCGAGCGCGATCGGCTTGTGCGCCAATACTTCGGTGATGTGATCGCCGGCACTGTAGACATCCGGATAGCCGAGCACCAAAAGTGATCGCACCGGCGGGCTTGAAACCAGACGTACAGTGGCTTCGAGCACGGTCACGCACGTGCACTCACTGCCGACCAGCGCGCGCGCAACATGAAAACCATGCTCCGGCAGAAGCCATGGCAAATTGTAGCCGGAAACGCGCCGCGGAATATCCGGGTAACGTCGACGGATGAGTTCGGCATAGCGCTCGCGGAATGCTTTCAGTCGCGTATAAATTTCGCCGCGTCTGCCGCCTGCGCGCATTTCCTCGGCGAGCTTGTCGTCGCCGGTTTTGCCGACGCGCATTCGCGTGCCGTCGTACATCAGGATCTCCAGCTCCTCAATGTTGTCGTCGGTTTTGCCCGCCATCACGGAATGAACACCGCAGGAGTTGTTGCCGATCATTCCTCCGAGCGTGCAATGATTGTGCGTCGAAGGATCTGGACCGAAGGTGAGATGATACCGCTCCGCCGCATCGCGGAGGTCGTCAAGCACGACGCCGGGCTCGACACGCGCCCGCTTACGACCGGCATCGAGCTCCAGGATCCGATGCATGTACTTGGACAGATCCATGACCACAGCGACGTTGCAGCACTGACCGGCGAGGCTAGTGCCACCGCCGCGCGCCAACACGGGCGCGCCATAGTGCCGAGCCGCGGCAACCGTGGCAATGATATCGTCGACATCCCGCGGGATGACTACGCCGATCGGCACTTGGCGGTAATTCGAGCCATCGGTCGCATAAAGTGCGCGGCTGCCATCGTCAAATCTCACTTCGCCGCGCAGATTCCGGCGCAGCTCGGCCGCTAAACCGTGCGCATCGACGTTTGCGCGGTCGA
>JBIOXP010000189.1:0-7570 GCA_044869705.1 Binatia bacterium
TTTGTGGTGCGAACAATCTTTCCGGACATTTTGAAGATCTGCTCGCGCTCGTCCCAATCCAGCTCCGGATTGAACTCGATGCCGAGGGTGGTGGCGAGCATGCTGGCGGCGAGATCTTCGGCGTATTCTCCCGCCCTCTCGTCGGTTTCACCGAACGAATGATGCTCGGAAAGATAACCGTGCATCGAAGGATCTGCAGGAATCGCGACGCCCACCGACGCAGCAATAAGCCGATTGGGTTCGTTGGTGCTTTCCCGATCGTAAACCGCGAACACGATCTCTCCCGGCCTGAGAGCCTTTAAACCCTCCTCTTTCGTGACCACCTTACAGCCGGGAGGAAAGATGCTCGACACCAAAACAAGATTGCAATGCGCCAGACCGGCGACCCTTAACGCCATCTCGAAGGACGCGAGTTTTTCCCGGTGAACACCGACTCCTTTTGTGTAGAAGATCTTTTTTGGAATCATGAGGTCAAAACCTTAGCACGTTACACAACCGAGAGCCAAGAAATTTTTATCAAACGAAGCTGTTTAAACGTCAATTGAATGTCGTAGAGCTTTGGAGTCCGGAACAACCGCTGCCGCTCGGATGATGATAGCTACCATCGCTCTAGATCCAGCAACCTTTGACGTCGTCTGCCAGCTGAGTTTCTAAAAACTGCTTTAGCCGAGTCTTGAAGCCTGGGTCGAGCACAAGGAAAGCGCTCTCGACGCGACGGTCACGATTGCGCGGCATCAAATCGGTTGAAGCCATAAGGTATACCGGCTCGCCGCAGTTCTGAAAGTAAAACATACGCGCATGCTCAAGTTAGCGATCAACGATGGAAATGACCTCAATACGGTCTGCCACCCGCGGCGCTTCCGCCAAGTCGCGGACTTGCTTCGAGACCGCGGTCAACGTGTCCCCTGGAGTCAATCCGTCGGATCCCGCGCTCAGATCGCCTAAAACCAAATTTTCGGCGACGCAAGTTGGTTCTATCCCGCGCTGCGAGCGGGAAGTGTTACCAAAATATTAATTTTTTGTGAAATTAAGGGCCCTGATGTGCCCGTTTTCTCGTATGTTCAGTGAGTTATCCAGGTTATCGGCGGACACAAATCTTTGCATTTAATCTAGGAATTCGGTAGCAAAGAGACTGCGGCAATCAATATCGCGTTCGCCTAGTCGATAAAAGAATTTTCATCAAAAATTCATCGAACCTTAACCAGAGCGCTGCTCCGCCTCGCTTTTTCGTGTGGTATGAGAGTCGGCTGAATGGCAGATCATTTCGCAGTCATTGATGTTGGCAGCAATGCCATTCGCTGGCAGGTTGCAGCCGTCGATCATCCAAAACACTACCGTATCGTCGCTCAGGATCGACAACCTGTTCGGCTCGGCCAGGACGTCTTTCGCACCGGCAAGCTCAACCCCCAAGCGGTTGAGGCCGGCCTCAAAGTTCTGGCCGAGTTCAAAGATGTGTCGCGCCGCTACCGTGCCAAAGCGGTTCGCGCCGCCGGCACGAGCGCCATGCGCGAGGCCAGCGACCGGCGCAGTTTTTTGAATCGTGCGCACGCCCTCGGCGTGCCGCTCGAAGTATTGCCGGAGCAGGAAGAGGCGCGCCTCATCAGTTTGGGAATCATGAGCGGTCTGCGCTTTCATCTGCCGCTCGGACTTTTTCTGGACATTGGTGGTGGAAGCGTTGAGCTGACAGTCGCGGACGGGGCGAATACCTACTGCTCCTTCAGCCTGCAGCTCG
The DNA here is from genome assembly GCA_044869705.1 of Binatia bacterium. Lineage (GTDB taxonomy): Bacteria > Desulfobacterota > Binatia > UBA9968 > UBA9968 > DP-20. The sequence continues at coordinate 1,733 of JBIOXP010000189.1, forward strand.
GCGCCGTGCGCTTGACTGAACAATTCTTCACTAAAGATCCGCCGCCCCGCCGCGAACTGAAAGACCTCAGGACTCACATCCGAGAGGAGATCCGGAGCGTCGTCCGGCGTATTCAAAAAGAAAAATTTACCATGGCCTTCGGCAGCGGTGGAACAATTACCGCGCTTGCAGAAACCGACACTCGGGCCACCGGCGACGGCAAAGCCGGTTCGCTTACGGTTCTGAGACGACAACGCCTCAAAGCATTGCTCGACTTGCTGGTCGGCCGAACCGCCCAGGAACGGGCTCACATGATCAGCGGCGAGCCTAAGCGTGCGGACATCATCATCGCGGGTGGACTGGTGCTGCACGAAGCCATGGCTGAGATCGGTCTCGACTATCTGTTCGTTTCCAAGCGCGGCCTGCGCGATGGATTAATGGTCGATCTGTTGCAGCGGCAATACGCCGACTCTGGTGCGTGGCATCCGGACGCGGAGCGTTCGGAATCACTCGAACAGGTTAGTCACAAATATTCCAACGACACGGCTCATTCTCAACACGTGAGCCAGCTCGCGCTCAATCTGTTTTATCAAATGCAGAAACTCCACAAACTCCCGGAAAAATACGCGAGCATTTTGCACGCGGCGGCCATGCTTCACGATATCGGTACAATGATCGCCGAGCCGAAACACCACAAGCACTCCTACTACCTGATCAAAAGCTCGGGCATGAAATCGTTCAACAAGCTGGATCTGGAGCTGGTCGCGAATGTCGCGCGTTACCATCGCAAAGCCCATCCGAGCCAAAAGCATCTCGGTTTTAGCCAGCTTTCTCCGGCAAATCAGGACGTGGTGCGCAAGTTGAGCTCGCTTTTGCGCGTCGCCGACGCCCTCGATTTTCGCCGCGAACAACGCGTGGAGTCGGTGAACTGCGCTGTCAAATCGAAAATCCTGACGATCTCGATCGCGTCGGCCGCGAGCGTTCAGGAAGAGATCGCCTGGGCGGCGAAAAAAGGGCGCCTAATACAAGAAGTTTTCAACACCGAATTGCGAATTCAAAAGAGTAGCTCAAATCGGACGCGATCATAGGGGGAGGTTTTATGCGGCGTGGGCATCTCGATCGAAACATTTTGTTTCTCTGCGAAGATAACGCTTGTTTGAGTCAAATAGCGGAAGCTGCGGCCAAGCACCTCGCGCCGCCGCGTACGCGGATTTTTAGCGCCGGTGTGAAGCCCAGCACAATTCCGCCTCACGTCATCCAAGCAATGCAGGAACTGGGCATCAGCATGAGCGGGCAAAAAAGCAAAGGCTTGGCAGATGTTCCGATTCAGGATATCGATCTGGTGGTGAGCTTCGGTGATGCACATAAAAAGTGCGACAACCTGCCGCGGCGTGCCAAAGTCGAGACTTGGCCCGTTTCGGGCGACCTGAAACCCGAGAGGGCGAGTATGGCGCCGCTATCGAAAATTCGGGACGAACGGGATGAGATTGACAAGAGAGTGTTTGCGCTGTTCCTTGATCACTGGCGCAATATCGCCTAGGCTTGCGGCGCGCTGATGCAGCGTCCCTACTATGAACTTTTATTTGATGCGCCACGGGATCGCCGTGGAAAAGAACGACCCCTCGGTGGAACATGACCGCGAACGGCCGCTCACCGCTAAAGGCGTCAAACGAATGCGTAAAGCGTCCAAGGGAGTGTCGCGGCTCGGCATACCCTTGGATTGCGTTCTCACAAGCCCACTGCTTCGCGCCCGCCAGACCGCCGAAATCATTGCCCGTACACTGGGGATTGAGGACCGGCTGGAAGAGATTTCAGGACTGGCTCCGGAGAGCACGGTAGAACACCTGCTGTTCGGCCTCACCCGCTATCAAGATCGGGAGCATCTGTTGGCGGTTGGGCACGAGCCCTTGTTGAGCAGTTTTGCCGTTTATCTTCTCGGCGGCCAAAAACCGATCAATCTCACTCTCGAATTCAAAAAAGGCTGCCTCTGCCGTATTGAAACCGACCTATCAACAGCCAATCCGGCGAAGCTTCACTGGCTGCTCACGCCGAAACAGCTGCGCTCGCTTGGTTAGGACAGCAGGATGCACTGAAAATGGGCGCGCATCGAGTCGACTCCGCCGGCGGTGCGGCGGCGAAAGGCAGGCTCTCAACCGTCGCGAAAAAGCGCCTGTTACGGTTCGTCACCCTATATCCAAAAGCTCTCGTTACTGACGAGACGACCGTTGTTCACAATATCCGGGTCGCGAGCCGGCGCTTGCAACAAGTGCTACAGCTCCTTCTTCCCAAAGCCAAATCCTCCGGTATCAAAAAATTGTTCCGCACATTGCGTAAAGTACGGCGCGCTTTCGGCCCTTGCCGCAATCTCGACGTTAATCTCGAACTCGTGCGGGCACGTATCGAAACCACAACGGCTTCCACGCATCAAGCCTGGGAGCGTGTCCATCTCTGGCTCGAAGAAAAACGCGCGCTGGCCATAGAAGCCGGAAGAGCGGAATTGCGCCAGCATGAACTCGTGGGGTTCATCGAGCGGCTGCAGCCGGTACTAGATGATGCTGACGAGGACCAGGAAGGTCTTGCGCAGCTTGCCGAGCGCACAAAGGAAGCCTTGAGCGACTGGCGCGCCGCCTTCGAGACCGCGAGAGCGGATCCGGTTGTCGAGCGGATCCATGCGTTTCGGATCGCGGGAAAGCGGCTGCGTTATCGCACCGAGTTGCTTGGCGAGGTGGGACACGCCTCAGTGAAGCCGATCATCAGCGCGCTCAAATCATTACAGGACGATCTCGGCCTGTGGCATGATCACGCGGTATTGCGTGACCATGTTGCCGAGTTTATCGGACGGCCCGGCTTCATGGCGGCAGAGCCGGGAATGTGCCGCGCCCTTCTGCTGGAGATGGAGCGCGACAAACAGCGGGATCGCGCCACGATCGCCGAGATTATGACCAAAGCCGAAAAGCTCGCGCAAAATTCGATACAGTTGGAATCCAAAGCGCCGTCCGAAGACGAGATTCAAAAGAATCAGTAGCCGTTTCGCGCTACCACCCGATCCACACGGGTCCGCAGATCTTCGAAGACTTCTTCGACCGAGCGGGAAGCGTCGATAATTTCAAAACCGTAGTTTTCAACCATCTTGTCGAACTCGGCGAGCAACCATTTTTGGTAGCGAACAAAACTCTCATACATGTCCTCGCCCATGTGCATGTCCATGCCGGATTCCCAATAATCGAAGCCGGAACTTTGCAGTACTCGGGTGACCAAATCGTCGATGTTTACCCGCAAGTAGAAGATCGCGTCCGGCTTCAAAGCGAAGCTATAGACGTCCCGTAGCCACTCGGGATCGGATCCGCGCACGATGGCGCGCGCCATCAAGGAATAAATGTAGCGGTCAGTTAGAACGATGAAGCCAGCACGCAGCGCCGGGATGATTTCGTTCTCCAATCGATCGGCAAAATCCGTCGCATAGAAAAGGCTCATGGTGATGCCGCCGAGGGTGTGTCCCTCCTTCGCGTTCTTGAGCCGTTTGCCGGCCAGGGCCGAGCGCGTCATTCCGGTGTGCAGAACCGCGTGGCCGTGATGTTCGAGGTAGGGCTTCAGCAGGCCGATGTGCGTCGACCGGCCGACGCCGTCGGTGCCCTCGAGAACGATCAGTTTACCTTTCAGCTCATCGAGATCTATGCCTGGGAGCCCCTCGCCAAAGAAGCTAAATCGACCCATCTTCTAATCCTCGTCTTCTTAGTGCCGGTCAATGCATCGGAAACGATCCGGCGCACTTCCGCCTGTTGCTCTTCGATGGAACGGGTGGCATCGATCGCAATCAAGCCGAACTCATCGATCATTTTTTCGTATTCTTCGATGATCCGCCCCTGAAAAATCCGGAAGCTTTCCTCGAGATCATCGCTGAGGTCCAGGTCCATTCCGGCCTCATAGTATTTGAGGGCGTCGCGGCCGCCGAGAATTCTTTTCATCGCGACATCGAGCGGCGTGCGAAAGTAAAAAGCTATGGTGGGCTTGACTGCGAAGCCATAAAGCTCGCGTACCCAGTGGGGACTCACGCCGCGCACCACGTCGCGTGCGAAAGCCGTGTAAATGTACCGGTCCGCCAGCACCACCGCTCCGGCCTTTAGCGGCGGAATAACATGGTGTTCGGTACGGTCGGCAAAATCCGTGGCGTGAATCAAACTAAAGGTGATTGGGGTCAACATCTTTTTTTTCTTGCCCCGCTTGGTCACGTCATGAACCAGCGGTGATGAATTCCATTCGCTCGAATAAACGACGTAGCCTTCCGACTCGAGCCATTTCTTGAGCAGCATCAACTGCGTGCTTTTGCCAGAACCGTCGATTCCCTCGACGATGAACAGTCGCCCCGGAAAGCGATGTTTGCCGTACATTTTCATTCCACCAGCCATAACAAACTCTCCTGAATGTCATCGAAGCCTCGCACCTTAACAAAAAGCGCGAGGGCTTTGCTAGAGTTTTCCGGTGAAATTTTAAAGTTAAGGAGCCGCTGCCTCGTTAGGTCTTGTTTCACTCTAACTTTACCATTCGTTAACACGTTGTTCATCCCCGGCGCTTACCGGTATCGTCAGATTGGCAACGGACGCTGATCCGCCGCAAAAAAGATGAGCGAATCTCGCTGTCGTAGTCCCTGTGTTTCTTTTTTGTAACGTAACAAGCTCGTAACCTGTTCGTAACATTTCGTCTCTAAAAAGTCAGAAAAGGGGGATAAAAGATGAAACTGAGAAGTATTACGGCGGTGGTTCTTTTTTCCGCGTTATCGGCTGCATCAGGCCAAGCGGTGGCTGGCTGCCCGACTAAAGGCGTAAAAGAGCTGACCGGCGCCGGGGCGACTTTTCCATATCCACTCTATTCGAAGATGTTCAGTGAGTATGACAAGGCCTGCGGGGTCAAGGTCAATTATCAATCGATCGGCTCCGGTGGCGGTATTCGCCAGCTACAAGAACAGACAGTCGACTTTGGCGCGTCTGACGGCGTGATGGATGATAAGCAAAAGGCTCAAGCCAAAGGCGGTGCGGTATTGCACATTCCGACGGTCGCTGGGGCCGAGGCCATTGTTTTTAATGTGCCAGGAATCAAGCGAGGCCAGTTGAAGATTACCCCAGACGTGCTGGCCGACATTTATCTCAAGAAAATTTCCAACTGGAACGACCCCAAGATCAAAGCCCTCAATCCCGGTGTCAAGCTGCCGGATTTAACCATTGCAGTTGTGCACCGGTCGGACGGATCGGGCACGACTTTTATCTTCACCAATTACTTGTCTAAAGTGAGCCCGGAATGGAAGGACAAAGTTGGTTTTGCGACATCGGTCAACTGGCCGGGAGATGTGGGCGGCAAAGGCAACGAAGGCGTGGCCAATTCTGTCAAGCAGATTCCCGGAGCGATCGGTTATGTTGAGCTTGCCTATGCGCAGCAGAACAAGATGGATTGGACTCAACTCCAGAACAAAGCAAAAAAGTTTTTGGATCCTACTCTGGAAGGCGCATCAGCGGCTGCCGATATAGCGAATTTGCCAGACGACATGGAAATCGTCATCACGGACAGCGGCAATCCAGCGGCATATCCGATATCCGGTTTTACCTGGCTCCTGATCTATGAAAATCAGACCGACACGGCAAAAGGTGATGCCGTCGCTCAGCTCGCTTCGTGGATGATCACCGACGGGCAGAAATTCGCCGCGCCGCTGGACTACGCGCCATTGAAGGGAGTCGCGCAGAAAAAGGCCATGGCTCTCGTTAAAAAAATCAAAGTCAACGGCGCGCTCGTAATGAAATAGCGGGAGCAGTCAAATGGCCCGCAACGAAGCAACGGTCGAGACAATCAACCGCGCGCTAACCGGTACAA
>JBIOXP010000190.1:0-12427 GCA_044869705.1 Binatia bacterium
CCTTCGTTGTAGCCACCGATAAAATAATCCGGCGACAGGCTCGGCTCGCCGCGCCGAATCACGCAGGCTTTGGCCGTGGTGCCGCCCATATCGAACGCAATGGCCGCGTCGAGATCGAGCAATTCACAAATAGCCATTGTCCCCACCACACCACCGGCGGGGCCCGACTCCATCATCTGAATACATTGCCGGCGCGCCATCTCGACATCGGATAAGCCGCCATTCGACTGCATGATCATCAGGCTGCCGGTGAATTTCTGATCGTGGAGCCGACCCTCGAGATCGCCGAGATACTGGCTCACTTTCGGGCCGACGTAAGCGTTGGCCGCAACCGTGGAGGTGCGCTCGTACTCGCGATACTCGCGCGACAGCTCATGCGACGCGCTCAGGAAGAGCTTCGGCTCCGCTTCGCGGAGAATTTCACACATGCGAATTTCATGCGCTGGCGCGCGATAGGAATGCAGAAACAACACGGCCACCGCTTCGAAGCCTTCTTCCTTGATGATGCGCGCGACTTCCTGTGCTTCGTGTTCGTCGAACGGCGTGCGCACCGAGCCGTCCGCCAGCCGGCGCTCGGTCACCTCGAAAATATCCTCGCGCGGAACCAGCGGCCGGTGTTTGCGAAAGCGCGGATTGAAAGACTCCGGGCGATTGATGCGGCCGATTTCGTAGACATCGCGAAACCCTTTGGTGGTCACCAAAGCCGTCCGCGCCCCTTGACGCTCGACGATCGCATTCACCACCACGGTCGATCCATGAATCAAAGTCGAGACATCGGCGAGCCGTACCCGAGCTTTGTGAAGCCCCTCCAAAACACCGCGGGCCAATTCCGTCGGCGTTGAAAGCGCTTTTGCGAGCGCGAGCGAGCCGGTCGCTTCATCGAAGACAACCACGTCCGTAAAAGTGCCGCCGATATCAACGGCTACGCGCAAATTAACCTCCCTGGAAATTCGAGTGATGGAGTGGTGGAGTGCTGGTAACGCCCATTACTCCCTCATTCCATTATTCCAGCACTGCAACCGCTCAGCCGCAGCGATGATTCGCCAGATACTCGCTCAGCCATTTGTTCCATTCTTCATCGATGACACGGATGGTGCTCATCTGCGGATCCGACCCACCGCGAGCGTCCACCAGTGCAGCCACTCGCATATCCACGCCGGCGAGATGCGGATCACCGCAAAAGTGATCGCGCACCATTACCACGCCGTCCGCCTCCAGTTCTCGAAGCGCGCCGTCGGCTTGTTCTCGTTGGATCTGCGCGCGGGCCAACGCCGCGTAAACCTCGCTGACGAAGCGCGCTTTTTGATTGCGGCTGCGCAGCAGTTCGAGAATGGTTTCGCGCGTGCTTTTGACCTGGTCGATAGTAGGATCCGTGGACATGCTGATGAGTAGCGTGAAAATCCACGAGAACTCTATGGAAGCTCCCCGTCCTTGTCAAATCTTCATCGGGGGGCGACGACTTTGGCATAAAACATATTGAAATCGCCTCACCCCTGTGTAAATGTGAGTTTCCCGATGGCCGATCAGACCGCCACGCTGCTCCGCGAACTTCCCTCTATCGATCGTCTGCTTAAACATTCCCGCTGCGAAGCGCTGTTGGCCCGCTACAATCGCGAATACATTACGGCACGATGCCGGGCGGTGCTCGAGCAAATCCGCAGTCAGGTCAGGCGCGGCGGCGCGGTTGGCGACTGCAGCGAAGATGCCATCCTGCAACGCGTCGAAGGCGCCATTTTCATCGATACGCAGCCGGGCCACATCTCGGTGATCAACGCTAGCGGTACGATACTGCATACCAATTTGGGGCGGGCCTTGCTTCCGCAGGCAGCGATCGATGCAATCTTGGCGGTGGCGGATCGTCCGATCAATCTGGAATATGATCTAGCCGCTGGAAAGCGCGGCAAGCGTGAAGAGACCTTGCAAACACTACTCACCGAGCTAACCGGCGCTGAAGCCGCGACCGTGGTCAACAACAATGCCGCCGCCGTGCTGCTCTGCTTGAACACGCTGGCCGAAGGTAAAGAAGTGATCGTTTCGCGCGGTGAACTGATCGAAATTGGCGGAGCTTTTCGCATTCCGGAAATCATGGCGAAGAGTGGTGCGGTACTGCGCGAAGTCGGCGCGACCAACCGTACCCATCCGGCGGATTACGAGAATGTGATCACTGACCACACCGCGCTCTTACTGAAAGTCCATACGAGCAATTACAAAGTGGTCGGGTTCACCGCTGAAGTCGCGCTCGAGCAGCTCGTCGCGATCGGTAAGAAACACCACCTGCCGGTTATGGAAGATCTCGGTAGCGGCGCGTTCGTCGATTTAAGTAAATACGGTCTGGCGAAGGAGCCGATCGTCGCCGAAAGAATTCAGGCGGGTGCTGACGTCGTAACATTTAGCGGCGACAAAATACTCGGAGGTCCACAGGCGGGCTTGATCGTCGGCAAAAAGGATTTGGTCACCAGGATGAATCAAAATCATCTGCAGCGCGCGCTCCGTTGCGGCAAGCTGACCTTGGCGGCGCTCGAAGCGACACTGCGCCGTTATCGACAGTCGCCCGACATCGTTAAAGAAATCCCCACGCTCAGGGCTTTTACACGACCGTTGGAAGAGATTCGGGACACAGGCGAAAAGTTACTGCCCGTGCTTCAAACCGTGCTGGGGAGCGAATACGCGCTTCGGCTCGAAGAGTCGACGGCGCAAATCGGCAGCGGCGCTCTACCCACCGAAGAGCTGCCGACACTGGTCATCAGCGTCGAACACGAAAGGATGAGCGCCAACGCCATCGCGCAAAGATTCCGCGCCGCCAATCCGCCGATTATCGGCCGGATTAAAGACGACCGGTTTCTCCTTGACCTACGAACGATTTTCGACGCCAACGATCTGATTCCGCATTTTAGGCCCAACGATCCGACAATCGAAAATCCAAAATCGCCAATCTAAAATCGCTTATGCCTTATATCATCGGCACCGCCGGCCATATCGACCACGGAAAAACGAGCCTCATTAAAGCGCTCACCGGCACCGACACCGATCGCCTCAAAGAGGAGAAGGAGCGGGGTATTTCTATCGATCTGGGATTTGCCCATCTCGATCTACCCGATGGAACTTCGGCGGGAGTTGTCGACGTGCCGGGACACGAACGGTTCATCAAGAACATGCTCGCTGGCGCCCACGGCATCGATCTGGTTCTTTTCACCGTGGCCGCCGATGACGGCGTCATGCCGCAAACCGAGGAACATTTCGACATTGTTCATTTGCTCGGCGTCAAGATGGCGATTTTCGTGATCACCAAGGCGGATCTCGTGGCTCCCGCGCGCATTCGCGAAGTCGAAGAGGAAATCGACATTCTGACGGTCGGCACGGATCTGGAAAATTCGCCAAAGCTTGCGGTTTCTTCGGTCACCGGCCAGGGCCTGGAAGAGCTGAAACAGTTGATCTCGACAACCCTGAAGGCGTCGACCCAAACCGCTCCAACCGGCTACTTTCGCTTGCCGGTGGACCGCGCATTCGTCCTTCAGGGCCATGGTGTGGTCGTCACCGGCACCGCGCTCAGCGGCGAAATACAGGTCGGCCAGCAAGTCCGGTGTCTCCCTGGTGATTACCTGTTTCGCGTGCGCAGTCTTCAGGTCCATGGAAGATCTGTCGCAAGTGCCGGTTGGGGACAGCGGGTGGCGATGAATCTCACGGGCCCTGAGCGCGCGTCGATTGAGCGCGGCCAGGTGATCTGCCATGAAAAGCTTTCGCTGACCTCGGATCGCTTCGATGCTTTTCTCGAGGTCCGGCCGGGCGCCGCCAAAGGCATCAAAAATCACCAGCGCCTGCGTATTCACATGGGCGCCGCTGAACGTCTAGGCAAGATCATTTTACTGGGGGGCAAAGAAAGACTCGACGCGAAACAATCCGCTTACTGCCAGATTACCTTGAACGAACCGCTGCTGCTCATGCGCGGCGATCATCTCGTCGCTCGCGACGAAACCGCGCAGCGTACCCTGGGCGGCGGCGTCGTGATTCACCCGCTCGCCAATCGTCATCGACGGAACGAGCCTGAGTTGCTGAGGCGGCTCGAAACGCTGCACCGAGGCGAGCTCGCCCAGGTTGTGGAAACTTTCCTGGCTGAGGATAAGGCCTTCGCCCTACCCACTGAATCGATTTATCAGTTCATGAATCTTCGCGAGGAAGAAGCTCGGGCCAAAATCGAGGGCGTCGAGAGCTTGCGCGCCCTCAACGCCGAAGGCGAAACGCTTTATACCACCGAGGGAAAGTGGCATCAGCTCAGAGAGCAGATGCTCGGATTGCTAAAAAGTTTCCACACGGCGCATCCACTTCTGCCGGGGATGGACATGGAAGAACTCCGTGGCAAACTTCGCTACGAGCTTACGCCGAAGGTCTTCCGCGCGGTCATTGAGCTCTTGCTGGCAGAGAAGCTCATGGCGCGGGAAGAGAATCTCCTGCGCGTAGCAACGCATCGGGTGCAGCTCGGCGGCCAGGAAAAGATTTTGATGGACAAGATCAAGCAAATTCTCGGCGCCCAGCCGCTCGCGCCGCCAGATGTAAAAGACCTCGAAAAGCGGGCGGGAGTATCGCGCCAGCGCTTGATCGAGGTGCTTCGGCTTTTGGAGCGCGACGGTTCAGTCGTCCGGGTGACCACCGACATGTATTTTCTCGCGAGCAGCATCGAGCAACTGCGCGCGATACTGAAAAAACATTTCACGGAAAATGGCGAAATGAGCGCGGCGACATTTCGTGACCTGATCAACTCGAGCCGCAAGTACACCATTCCGCTTCTGGAATACTTCGACCGCGATGGCCTCACCATCAGGATTGGCGACGTTCGCCGCCTGAAATCTTCTCCGGCGGCGGACCGGGCACGCACGGCGCGTTGAAAAACGTCGGCTATCGATCTAGAGTTGGCCGTTATGCTGCTCAAGAACAAAAAGGCAGTGCGCCTGACGCAAGAGGTCAAGGCCGCGGGTTGAGCCGCTAAGCTCGGCCCCGCCGACCTCGCGCAAGTTTTGCACGACCTGCCCAAATTCAAGAACCCGGATCTGCTTGTCGGCACCGAGACCGCCGACGACGCGGGGGTGTATCGACTCCGACCCGATCTGGCGATCGTCAATACGGTGGATTTTTTTACTCCGATTGTCGATGACCCGTATGTCTTTGGCCAAATTTCCGCGACCAATTCCTTGAGCGATGTCTACGCCATGGGCGGCGAGCCCAAGACCTGCATGAACATCGTCTGTTTTCCTAAAGGCAAGATGGACATCGAAATACTGGGCGAGATTCTCAAGGGCGGCGCTGAAAAGGTGAAAGAGAGCGGCGCCGTCGTGGTCGGCGGTCACAGCATTATTGATGAAGAAATCAAGTTTGGCATGGCGGTTACCGGCGTCATTCACCCCGACAAGATCCTGCGTAATGTCGGTGTTCAAGAGGGCGACGCGCTCATTCTCACGAAACCGCTCGGCACCGGAATCATCACGACAGCGCTGAAAAAGGGCAAGGCTTCGGAGGAAAGCGTCAATGAAGCGGTTCAATCGATGACGACGCTCAACGCCACGGCCGCCCAAGTCGCGCGCAAACACCCGGTTCACGCCTGCTCCGATGTCACCGGTTTTGGCATTCTCGGCCATGCGCTGGAAATGGCGAGCGGCAGCGATGTTACCCTGGTGATCGACTCCGCCAAAATGCCCTTGCTGCGCGGCACGCCGCGACTGGCCGAAAAAGGTTACATTACCGGCGGCTGCAAGCGGAATAGAGACTATTTGAATGACAAGATGCTCATCGATAAAAACATCCGCGAAGGCCTTGTCGAAGCAGCACTCGACCCGCAGACCTCGGGTGGATTGCTCTTCGCGATCGCCAGACGCCACGCCGCAAAACTGCTCGAGGAGCTTCATGCCGCCGGCGTTTCTCACGCCACCGAAGTCGGTTACGCAACTTCTTTGCAAAAAGCCTGGGTCCGCTTGGTATAGCGACCGCACGAGCCGGCGCGGCAGAATTTTCACTTCGGGCGAGTAGTTGGCGCGAGCGTTTGCTAAGCTATCAGCAAAATGCCGGTTGGCGCTCCGCTACAAAAACTCGCTCGGCTTTATAATCTGCAAACCGTTTACCGCGACGGCTTCGGACAATTGCGCGCGGCGCCTCCTGAAGCGGTTCTTACTGTCCTCAAAGCGCTCGACACTCCGATCAGTTCGCCCGACGATGTTGCGGACGCGCTACGCCATCGGCGCGAAGAACTCTGGCAACGCCCAATCGAACCGGTGCTCATCGCCTGGGAACGCTCCCCGTTTCATTTCAAGCTACGGCTCCCGCAGCGCCTGGCTGAGGCGCGGATAAAATACCAAATCGTCCTTGAAACCGGTGCGCTTGTTGAAGGCGAGTGCAGCGAGGGTCAGCGCATCTGCACGCGCGACGTCGAAGGAATACCGTATGTCGCGCGGACTTTCACGATTGCACCGCTTCCTCTGGGGTACCACCGGCTCGAGCTTCAGCTCGGTGATTCCAGTGTGGCGTCGTTCGTGATTTCAGCGCCCGCGCAAGCTTACGGTTCCGCGAGCACAAAAACCTGGGGCGCCTTCTGTCCACTTTACGCTGTGAACTCGGACCGGAGCTGGGGCGCGGGCGATTATACAGATCTCGCGTCGTTCGCCGAGTTCGTCGGCGATTTCAAGGGAAGCGCGGTCGCCACTCTGCCGATGCTCGCAAGCTTTCTGGACGAGCCTTTCAATCCCAGTCCCTACGCGCCGGTCAGCCGCCTGTTTTGGAACGAATTTTATCTCGATGTGACGAGTATCCCTGAATTGAAAGAGTGCCCCGCCGCACAAGCCCTGGTCAACTCTTCGGAGTTCCAGCGCGAGCTGATCTCCGTGAAGAACGAATCACTGATCGACTATCGCAAGTCCATGGCGCTCAAGCGCCAGGTCATGGAAGAGCTTCTCAACTATCTCCGATCGAAAGACTCTCGGCGCCGAAGGAGCTTCAAAAATTATGCCGCCAATCATCCAAGAACACGAGACTACGCGGCATTTCGCGCCGAGGTCGAGCGCTACCGCGCGGTCTGGTTCCAGTGGTCCGGGGTCGCGCGCGATGGCACCCTGAATCCCGGCGACTACGATGAAAAGAACTACCTTTATCATCTCTATGTTCAGTGGCAGTGCGACCAGCAAAACGGCTGGGTTCGCGACAGCGCAAAAAAACGCGGCGTGCGCCTCTATCTCGATTTTCCGCTCGGCGTCAATCGCGACGGCTACGACGTATGGCGCGAGCGGGAATTATTCGCCCTGGACGTCAGCGGCGGCGCTCCACCTGACGGCTTGTTTCTCAAAGGGCAAAACTGGGGCTTCCCTCCATTAAATCCCGATGTCATGCGGCGCCAGCGCTATCGTTATTATATCGATTGCCTGCGCCATCACATGCAGCTCGCGGGAATGCTGCGAATCGACCACATTATGGGCTTGCATCGCGCCTTCTGGGTGCCTGCCGGGTTCAGTGCCGCGGAAGGTCTCTACGTGCATCAGCGCGGCGAAGAGTACTACGCGATCTTGAACCTCGAATCGCACCGCCATCAGGTACAAATTGTCGGGGAAAATCTCGGCACCGTGCCCGTGTATGTGAACGAGGCAATGGCGCGACGGAATATTTTCGGCATGCATGTGGGTATTTTCGCTGTGAATGCCTCCGCCGACCGGGCGCTGGACAATGTCGCGGCGAGTACCGTAGCCAGTCTGAATACGCATGATACCACTCCGTTCATGGGGTTTTGGAGCGGCGCGGATATTGAAGATCGGCTTCAGCTGGGTTTACTGACGCAAACACAAGCCGAGCAAGAGCAGCAATTTCGGGCCGCTCAGCGCGGCGCACTGCTTGAATTTTTCCAAAACCGCGGCTTGCTGCCGGAAGGAAATGCCACGCCGGACGCGGTATTGAAGGCGTGGCTAACGTTTCTCGCCCAAAGTGACGAAGCTTTTTTGTTGATCAATCTGGAAGATCTTTGGCTCGAGCCGGCGCCGCAAAACACCCCCGGAACCTGGCAAGAACGGCCCAACTGGCAGCACAAGGCGCGTTTATCTCTCGAGGCGATCCGCCGATCGGACAGTATCTCACACCTCTTACAAACCATCAGCGACATTCGTCGCCGGGTGGGCTAAAATAATCACACATCGCAGGTTTGGATTTCACGGCGCGCCATCGCGCAATCAAGGCCTGCCGTAAGTGAGATGGCACGATCGATCCTGTTTTAAAATCGACTGACGCCGGTAGGCGCTCTGGTGACTCGAACCGGTCACCCATTCTGACCCACGGCCCCCAATGAAGATCGCGTTGATCGCGTCGGAAGTTACTCCGTTCGCCAAAACCGGCGGTTTGGCCGATGTACTCGGCAGCCTTTCCGGGGTCTTGGAGCAGCTTGGCAATGAAGTCTTTGTCATTGCGCCGGCATACAGCTCGGTTCTCCGGGGCGGCTTTGCATTGCAAGAAACCGCAATGCGGTTTTCTGTCCCGCTAGGCGATCGCAGCGTGTCAGCGGAAATCTTGCAGAGTTTCATCGCCAGTCGGGTGACGATTTATTTTATTCGCGCCGATCAGTACTTCAATCGGGAATTTCTTTACACCACGCCCGCAGGAGATTATCCGGATAATTCGGAGCGCTTCGTGTTTTTTAGTCGGGCCGCATTGGAGCTGCTCCGCCAGCAGCCCGTGGACATTGTGCATTGTCACGACTGGCAGACCGCCTTGGTCCCGGTTTATCTCAAGACCCAGGCGGCTCGATATCCGGAGATGGCACGGGCGAAAACCGTCTTCACCATCCACAATCTCGGTTTTCAGGGCATCTTCGGCCCGGCTGACTGGCCGTTGTTAAATCTCGACTGGAGCCTGTTTACGCCGCAATTTTTGGAGTTCTACGGCAATATTAATTTGCTGAAAGGCGCCCTCCTTTTTGCCGATAAGCTCACCACCGTAAGCCCGTCCTACGCGAGCGAGATTTTGACCGCTGAGCAAGGCTTCGGTTTGGAAGGTGTGCTGCGCCAGCGCGCCGGCGATCTTGTCGGTATTCTCAACGGGGTAGACTACCAAATATGGAATCCCTGGACAGATCCGTTTCTCACGGATCATTACGGTGAAAATAGCCTTAGCCAAAAAAGCGCTTGCAAAGACGCCCTCGGGCAAATCGTGAGCCTTCCAACGCGGGAGGATATCCCGATTATTGCCATGATCTCGCGGTTGACGTCGCAAAAGGGGGTCGATCTGGTCGCCGGCATGCTCGATGCGCTGATGACGCGCGGCGTCCAGATTGTCCTGCTCGGCAACGGTGACACGCGTTACGAAGACTTCTTTCGCGCTCAGATGGCGCGCTTTCCCAAGCAAATTGCGGTGCGTATCGGCTTTGACAATCCGTTGGCTCATCAAATCGAGGCCGGCGCCGATATTTTTCTGATGCCCTCGCTTTATGAGCCCTGCGGTCTCAATCAGATGTTCAGCCTGAAGTATGGTACCATACCGGTGGTGCGAGCGGTCGGCGGCTTGAAGGATACCGTCCAGCAGTGCAACGTTGCCGCGAGCGCCGGTACCGGTTTTCTTTTCGCTCCGTATACGTCGCAGGCATTGCTTGCCGCGATGGACGAATGTTTGATGGTTTATCGAAACCGGCCGGCATGGAACGCATTGCAGCGCCGAGCCATGGAAATGGATTTTTCCTGGAATCGTTCGGCAAAAAATTACACCGATTTGTATCGGCAACTCGTGAGTTAGGGGGAACGTAAAAGAGGCAATGATGTACGTCTTAGGCGTGGTACTCGCGGGCGGACGTGGCGAGCGCCTCTATCCGCTGACACAGCACCGGGCCAAGCCCGCCGTGCCGTTTGGCGGCCGCTATCGGATCATCGATTTTGTCCTGTCGAATTTTGTCAATTCCGGCATTTTGTCGATTTACGTCTTAACGCAGTTCAAAGCCCAGTCGCTGCTCGAGCATCTCGATCGCGGTTGGCGCACCAGCGATTTTCTCGGCGAACACTTCGTCACTCCGGTGCCGGCACAAATGCGTTCCGGAGAGGATTGGTACCAGGGGACAGCGGATTCGGTTTATCAAAATCTCTATCTGCTGGAGCGTCACAGTCCTAAGCTCGTCGCCGTATTTGGCTCCGATCACGTATATCGCATGAACGTACGCCAGATGATTGATGAGCACCAAAAGAAGAGCGCCGATGTCACCGTTGCCGCTCTACCGGTGAAGATCGAGGAAGCATGCCAGTTTGGCGTGATCGAAGTCGATACGGACTGGCGCATCGTCAATTTCCATGAAAAGCCGAAAAATCCGAAGTCCATTCCCGGCGAGCCCAATTTTGCACTCGTGTCTATGGGTAACTATCTTTTCAATAATGAGACTCTCGTCGACGCGCTCAGCGCCAACGCCGAAAAACCGGAGAGCACGCACGATTTCGGCCGCGACATTCTGCCGGAGCTGATCGGAAGCCAGCGCGTCTATGCTTATGATTTCCGCAAAAATCGTGTGCCGATTCCGTCGAAAGGTGAAGAGCCGAGTTACTGGCGTGATCTCGGCACGATTGACGCCTATTATGAAGCGAGCATGGATCTTTGCTCCATCGACCCCTCATTTAATCTTTACAACCGAAGTTGGCCGCTGCGCACCGTCGGCTATTCCGACCCGCCGGCAAAGTTCGTCTTCGATTGGCAAGACCGCAAAGGGACGGCGGTGAACTCCGTGGTCGCGGAAGGAACGATCATCAGCGGCAGTTACGTGCATAACTGTGTGGTCGGGAGAAACGTGCGCATTCACAGTTACAGTCAAATCGAAGACTCCGTGATCATGGATTGGGTAGAGATCGGACGCGGCTGCAAGATTCGCCGCGCAATCATCGACAAGGCCAATGTGATTCCGTCCGGCACGACAATCGGTTACGACATGGAAAGCGATCGGCAGCGGTATAAAGTTTCTCCGGGCGGCGTGGTCGTCTTGGCGCGCGGCCCGCGTAAAACGACCTGGGTTATGAATCCTTAGACTGCTACTCCTCGCTGCCGAACGCGTTGAACACCTGTCTCAGCGCCGGTCACTCATGAAACGCTTTATCTGCATCCACGGCCACTTTTATCAGCCACCGCGCGAGAATCCCTGGCTCGAAGCGATCGAACTGCAAGATTCGGCGGCGCCATATCACGACTGGAACGCCCGGATTACCGCCGAATGCTATGCGCCAAATTCGGTTTCGCGAATTCTCGACGAGCAGAGCCGCATCGTCAAGCTGGTTAACAATTATGCCAAGATGAGCTTTAACTTCGGTCCCACCTTGCTCTACTGGCTCGCAGCAAAATCGCCTGCTGTTTACGACGCGATCCTCGCGGCCGATCGGGAGAGCATCCAGAAATTCTCCGGCCATGGTTCGGCCATCGCGCAGCCGTATAATCACATGATCATGTCTCTGGCCAATCGGCGTGATCGCATTACACAGATTGTCTGGGGCATTCGCGATTTTGAAACCCGCTTCAAGCGCAAACCCGAAGGGATGTGGCTGCCGGAAACGGCGGTCGATCTGGAGACGCTCGAGCTACTCGCGGATTGCGGTATACGGTTTACAATTCTCGCGCCGCATCAAGCGGCGCGTACCCGGCGCATAGGACAAGCGGAATGGTTAAACGTTGAGCATGGAGGCATCGACACCAACCGTGCCTATCGGCAGCGGCTTCCCTCCGGGAAATCACTGGCGCTGTTCTTCTACAACGGCCCGATCGCCCGCGCGGTGGCCTTTGAGGGCCTGCTCTCGCACGGCGAACGCTTCATCGAAAGACTGTACGGCGCCTTTTCGACGCAACACGAGCAGGAACAACTGGTTCACATCGCCACCGATGGGGAGAGCTATGGGCACCACCACCGCTTCGGCGATATGGCTCTGGCGTACGCTCTGGACCATATCGAGTCTGACTCTCAGACGACGCTCACCAATTACGGTGAATTTCTCGCCCGACAGCCACCGAGTCATGAAGTAGAAATCATCGAGAAAAGCTCCTGGAGCTGTGCCCACGGCATTGATCGTTGGTGGAGCGATTGCGGCTGTAACACCGGCGGGCACCCGAGTTGGAACCAACAGTGGCGTACGCCGTTGCGCAATACTCTCGACTGGCTGCGCGATACGATCGCCCCCCAATGGGAACACCACTCAGAACCACTGCTGAAAGATCCTTGGGCGGCGCGCGATGACTACATCGATGTTGTCAATGATCGCTCGGCAAAAAACGTAGAAAATTTCTTTGCGCGCCATGCGCTCCGATCGCTCGACGCGCAGGACCAGTCGACAGCGCTCAAGCTCCTCGAGATGCAACGCCATGCCATGCTGATGTACACGAGCTGCGGTTGGTTTTTTGATGATATCGCCGGGATCGAGGCGGTGCAAATCCTGCAATTCGCCGGTCGCGCGGTTCA
>JBIOXP010000191.1:0-4463 GCA_044869705.1 Binatia bacterium
CGCTGAGAGTCGCTTCGGTATTCACGGTTCCCAAAGCGGGTGTCAGCATGGCCGCTCCTATCAACGACTTGCTGCTCATTGTCGTTCGCGGCGCATCGGCTTTAAGCACCGCAACGCGCCCCTCGTCGGGCCATTGGATTGCGTCTGGCGGAATATCGTTATCGCTGGTGACATCGAAGATAAAACGAAACTCCTGCTGGTTATCGAGATGCGCATAAATATACGATTGCGGCGATTGCTGACTATTCAGATAGGCGCCCGGCGCATAAGCCGTGCTGTTGTTGAGCTGGATGATATGTTTGCCCGGCTCACCGGCGGCGCGAATCTGAAACACCGCGCTGCCTTTGGTCGTCACCGCGGAGATTTCACCGGTGTATTTATTGTCGTACCGGAGCGCCATTAATTGTTCGAACCCGCGCCAACCGATTCCTGCGACCGTCACGGTAATCGGTGTGCCCACCGGTCCGGCATTCGGACCAATTCTTGCGGAGCGTAAAATCCGAAATCCGCCGCGTGCCACATCGCGACCTTCGACTACGGCAAATATGTCGTGCACTTCGCCGAAATCTTCGGGAGCAGTAAATTTTGCGTTGATCCGACCCTGAGCATCCGCCGGCGCACGACCGAGCACGACCCGTTTTTCGTCGTACTTGCGCTCGTGGTATTCGAGATTGTCGGTCAGGACGTTGGTGATGTAACCCGGCTCCACCGTGCTCCAGAAGATTTCAACCGTCGCGCCGGCGGGAAACCCTTCGCCGGTAAGCGTGAACGGATCGCCAACATAGCCTTTGACGGGTTCGATTTTGAGAAGCTTCAGCGCCGGTTGACGTTCTTGGCTCACAGGCGCTTGTGCAGCGAGTTGAAGCTTGCCCTCATGAGCGGCGTTCGAAGAATCCGTCACGGGGCTGTCAGAAGCACGGCCGCTGGCATAAAGAACGATCCCGCCGCCGCTCGCGGCAAGCAGAACTATGAGGAAGACGATTTTCAGGCTGCGGATCACGATTTTTTACTAATCGATAATCCGAACGCGACTATCAGCGGTGGTAGCCTTTTGGATCGGCGGAGTGAATGTGGCCGTGCGGCCATCCTTTGCGGCAATCGTGATGCGATAATCGAAGGAACCGATCGGGTAGTCGGGCGGGATGTCCCACGAGGTATCCCACATCCAGGCGGAATCCGGCATCGCTGCCGCACCGCCGCGAATGGCCCATCGCGCGGGTATCTCTTGACCATGCGGTAGAACCAGCTTGATGGTTGCGCCGTCCTTGTCGGTCACACGCTTGCCGGTTTTTGTATCAAGAATCTCAAAACGTACGACCATGCGCATGCCGCGCTTGAAGACGCCGCTCTGAACGCACGGTTGCGTCGGCGTTAAACCATAGTTGCTCGGTCCGGTGCTCGTGAGAGTCTCTACATAAAAGAAAAATGGGCCCACAGGCTCGTAATACGATTCCGGGGTGACGAACTTCGGTCGAGGGCCGGTGGGTGGCGGCGATACCGGCTCTTTTCTCACGCCGAGTACAATCGCCGTGTCGGGCGAAGACACTTTTGCTTCGCTGGAAGCCTTCTGCGCGCCGCCTTTCACCTGATCTTCTTGCAGCGCCGGAGTGCAACCGATCATAATCAAGAAAACAAAAACAAAAAACTTGCCCAACGTTCTAGCTTGCCCCCGATAATTAGAATAATGCTGGCTTGGTCTGTGCAACATAGTGAGAGGTTCGCAAACTGTCAAGCAATTTCCTGATTGCTGCGCTAGCAGTGATGTTTCTCAACGACATCTCTCGGGACGGGAATTGTGGAAAAAAACGTCAGGGAAGCCCGTGTAAAAGAGCAATAGGATAAGCGCTTCCGAGGCGTCGGATTTCGTCAGACCATTATTTCGTTGGCCGTTGAGGTGAGGCGCGACTCGAGTTCATCGCGCGTTCGCTGTTGCGCGAGCGGTCGGGCGTGGAAGAAATGTGATCGTTATGGCACGCGCCTCGGCAGCCACCATTCGAGTCCACCCTACCGGAGACTAAAGCTGCCTTGTGGTGCGGTACATGACGGTGGCGCGCATGTGTTTACCTCTCGTTTCCGGCGGATGCGCTCTGGTGCTCTTCGTCGGGTGCGGCAAAAAGCAGCGCCGAGGCGAGAATCTTTATTGGTCTCATAACAATTTACTCCTTTCGATTTTTCTGAAATAAGAGCGCAAGCGTTGTGCCACTGGTGATTCTTTTCTGATCCGCCGCAAATATCAATCGGCTACAAAATCGTCCCGACCATGCGACTTCTTTTCGGCGCTCTTGATTGGACGTGGTGCACAGCACCGGCGAATCTGAGTGTGACTTAAAGACAATGTTTTCGTCGGGATACGTGAGCGGCACGATGCGTGCTCTTTCATACGATCGTAACGTTCACTGATTCCAGCCGACATGTTGATCGAAGCGGGAGTAATCCAAAACGGTGCCTCAATTGGACGGCCGCAATAAGCAATCGGGAATATAGCGTGGTAAAATGCGTTAGGACTTATGCCGTGGACGTTTGCTCATCCTGTAGCAATTCTTCCGTTTAGGCGCCTTTGTCCCGCACGCTTAAGCTTTGCCGGTTTACTCATCGGTAGCATGATTCCCGATCTCGGTTACTACGTCCAATTTGCTACTCTTGCTCGATTGGCTCATACGTTTCGTGGCAGCATACTGGTTTGTCTTCCGACAGGTCTCACGTTACTGGTGACGCTGTATGCCTTGCGCAGGCCGCTTTGGTTTTTGCTTCCGCAGCCGCACCGGGCGGTGCTCGAGCCGGTGATAACTGCGCGCTTTTTGTTGCGTCCGTCCAGCTTGGTTGCAGTGGCAGCTTCTATCGTTATCGGCGCATGGACGCATATTGCTTGGGACTCCTTCACGCACAAAAACGGTTGGGTAGTGAAACAGGTTGGTTTCCTTCACGAGCCCGCATTCCGCTTCGGCACCACAGTGTTCCCAACTTATGAAATTCTTCAACACCTCAGCACTCTGACCGGCGCCGCGTCATTGATCATCGTTTATTGTTTATGGTTGCGTCGATCGACGCGCCCAGCGTTACTTCAATACCGACGGACGGAGGAGGTTTGCCGATTTGTGCTTTTAGGAGCGCTAGCAATGATTGGGTCGATAATCGCTATTACAGCGGCGGGACAAGACGCTGCAACGATCCACGGATATCTCGCAATGCGTGTTTTTTTGGTTCGTGCAGTCGTATACGGCACGGCTGCATTTATTCCTCTATTTATACTGGGCTCGGTTTTCTTTTATGCACTCCGGCCTGAGGCAACTTTTTTGAAAAACCGAGTAAACTCAAACAGAAAGCATCGGCACTCCTTCACACCGTAAATTCGCAATCACGTCTTTTTCCGCAGCCGGCCTTGGAACAAGCGGGTATCGATATCGCTTGCGCCAGCTTCGAAATCGTCGGCATACCGCCTTTGCGGCTTCAGGACAGTTTCGCGGCTAAATTGTCCGCCGGCCTAATGCAGCATAACAATGCAGGTCCCTGAGGCAAATTTTTCGTCATAATTTTATCGAACTTGCCCGAGGGCCTATCGAGCTCTGCAGGAATGAAAAAGGCGGGCCGGTCAGCCCGGTATGTATTCGCAATTTGGAGCGGAATCGCGCTAGTGTCAGGGATTGCGGCGCTTTTGGGTTACGCGGTCTTCAGTAAATTTTCCGCTGACGTAATCGCCGCTACCACAGCGGTAGCGGCAGGAGCGATACTCGCGGACACGATGATTCCCGAAGCATTCGAAGCCGCTCACGACTTTGCGGGGCTGATCACTGTGCTTGGCTTTCTCGCTGCGTTCGTGCTGTCGAAGCTGAGTGCATGAGGGTTGGGAATATCGAATCGCCGTTTGGTTACGGCCGTAGATTACGCTCTTTGCCTGTTCTCCAACCGAGTTGCAGCCGATGGCTGCTGCGCCGTCTCCCGCTCGCCGGTTTTTAGCAAAAGCCAACCGCCGACCAGCATCGCCGCGCCCCAGATCAGAAAGCCCATATCCCAGTAGATCCAATATTCACGAGCCACCGTTTCGTTGACGTGGTGGATGCCGAGAATCTGATGATCGATGATTCCTTCCACCAGATTGAAAATGCCGAATCCCATCAGCAGGGTTCCAACGAGCAACTTTCCCGACCATCGAACATGCGTGCGATGGGCATTTTTCCAGAGAATGATCAGGCCAATCAAAACGAAAATGTAGGTGGTGATATGAAACAGCCCGTCCCAGAGCGTGTTCACCTCGAGATTGTGGATGCTCGTCAGAGGATAGCCATCACTCGTCAACATATTATGCCATTGGAGGACTTGATGAAGAATGATGCCGTCGAAAAATCCCCCAATGCCTAAACCGAAAAAAATACCCGCGGAGATGGGAAAACCTCGTGACTCATCGCTCATAATGCCTCCTTAGAGTCGCTAACCGGCTGCCGCCAGCCAGCCATGCCTTCGCGGGC
>JBIOXP010000192.1:0-5630 GCA_044869705.1 Binatia bacterium
CGGGCGCTCATCCCTTTAAAATGCCAGTAGCGCATCAGCGTTTCCGTGGTTTCGATACAGGAAAATCGAGTGTCATCGCGCAGTGCATCGACCAAGGTCTTTACTTGCAAAACCGTCGGTAAATAGGAAAGTACATAGCCACCGGGCCTGAGCGCGCTCCAGGCGCGTTCAACCACTTGCCAGGGTTCCGGTAAATCCAAAACGATTCTGTCGATTTCGGTTTCGCTCAGCTCGCTCGCCACGTCACCTAATTTAACTGTCCAGTTCGACATCGGTCCCAGATAGCGAAAGACATTTTTTTTTGCCAGCTCGGCAAAATCGGCACGAATTTCGTACGAGATCAACTCACCGGTTGGACCGATACCGCGCAATAACGCCATGCTCAGCGCGCCGGCACCAACGCCGGCCTCGATCACCCGCGCGCCGGGAAAAATATCAGCCCAGAGCAAAATCGGGCCGATATCCTTCGGATAAATAACCTGAGCGCTACGCGGTAAATTGGGAATGAGCTGCGGTAAACTTGGGCGAAACACCAAAAAGGGCTCGCTCAGGGATGAGCGAACGGCGCTGCCTTCGGGTCGACCTATAATATCTGCGACGGCGATTTTGCCGCCGCGAATCGAGATTGTCGTACGCTGGTCGAGACGCGCGAGATATTCGCGGTCCTTACGATCGAGCAGAACGACCGCTTCATCTGCTTGAAGCGGGCCATTGGGAAACAGAGTTTTCACCGGGAAGGATCCGAGTGCTAAGTGGTATATGAGTTCAAGCGTTCACGATTCAACGCATCCACCACTTCGCGAACTTCTTGGGAACGCTCAAGATCGGCGACCAGCAATGCATCCGGAGTATCGACGACCACGGTATTTTCAATTCCCAGTAAAACGACCAATCGATTCGGTGCATGAATCAGACAATTTTTCGTATCGACCCCGAGCCAGCGGGTTTGACTGGTGTTGCCGTTTCGGTCCTTCGGCATCATGCGATGCACCGCTGCCCAACTCCCGACATCGCTCCAGCCGAATTGACCCTCGAGCGTCAAAACCTTGCCCTCCGCGCCGGCATGTTCCATGACAGCATAATCGATCGACAGATTTGGCATCTTATTATATTGCTCGGCTATGGTCCTTCGCAGTCGCGGAGCCGAACTCGCGAGCGAGTGACGCGCAGCCGCTTTGATATTTTCCAAGGCCTGATAAATGGCCGGCTGATAACGTCGCAATGCGGCAAGGAGAGTGGCGGCCTTCCAAATGAAAATTCCACTGTTCCACAACCCATGCTGTCGGATGAGTCGCCGTGCTACCGGCAAGGTTGGCTTCTCGACAAAGCGTTTCACGACAAACGCCGCGTTTGATGTGCGTCCCATGGGTCTGTTCTTCATGATGTAGCCGTAACCCGTTTCCGGGTAATCGGGCTTGATTCCGATCGTGATTAAGTGATCCGTTTTAGCCGCTAGCTCGACAGCGGTTTTGAGCGTTTTTCGAAAGGCAGCGATATCGGCGACCCAGTGATCGGCCGGAAGGACGATCATCACCGCTTCGGAGTCACGCCGCGTTACTTCCAAAGCCGCGAGGCCGATGCACGGAGCGGTATTTTTGCCTAGCGGCTCGGCAATAAAATTGATTTTCGGCACACCAGGCAATTCGCGCCGCAACAGCGAAAGTTGATCGGCAATCGTGACCACGAGGGTTTGCTTCCGACCCGCCAGTGGATAGACGCGTTCAGCAGTTTCCCGGATCAAACTTTTTCGGCTAAGAAGCTTGAGTATCTGCTTTGGTCGGCGCGTCCGGCTCAATGGCCAGAATCGCGTACCTTTCCCGCCCGCGATGATCACGTTGAAACAAACTTTAGCCACTCGCTCGCCTTCTTGATGAGATCGCGGGGTATAGTACGGTAGTCGATATGGCGGATCAAGCGACGACTTGCAAAGGCAACTCTTGGACTGTTGCGCCCGAATACGATCAGCTTCGGGTAGATTCATTTCTTGGTTATTTTCTGCCGCAGCTTTCCCGCCGCGAACTGGCGCGCGCCATCGCCGATCGATTGTTTTCACTCAACGGCAAAGTGAGTCGGAAAGGCGACCGTGTGAGGGCGGGTGATGTTTTAATGTTTCATGGACCAACGGGGTGGCTGAGCGCCGTACCCGTGGCAAATCCTAAGCTTCAGTTAGCGATTGTGTATGAGGATTCAGAAATCCTGATCATCGACAAGCCAGCCACCATGCCGACGCATGGCTTCTCGGGCCGGGATCAACAGACGGTGGCAAGTTTCATTGCCTCTAAGCATCCGAAGTTGCTCGGGGTTGGCAAATCTCCTTGGGAACCGGGAATGATAAATCGGCTGGATCGCGATACCTCAGGACTGCTACTGCTGGCAAAAACGCAGGAAAGTTTCATTGACTTGCGCAAACAATTTCATCATCGGGAGATCGTCAAGACGTATTGGGCGTTGGTGTGGGGGCAAACAAACGCAAGCGGCACCATCACACGCCCTTTGGCACATGATTCCAGGGATAAAGCCCGGATGCGCGCTGTTCATGCGGCAGATCTAACGAAACAGAGGATTTGGAACGCTTCGACGCATTATCGTCGAATGGCGCAAAATGCCAGAGTTGCTTTACTCGAGCTGCAGATGACGACCGGCGTGACCCATCAGATTCGCGTTCACCTCGCGGCCATCGGTCACCCGATTGTCGGCGATGCGTTGTACGGTGCGGCAGATCCGGAGAGTTTCGGTGTTAAGCGGCAATTTCTGCATGCGTTCAAATTACAATTCCGGCATCCGAAAACCGGCCGGAAATTGACCGCCGAAGCGCCTTTGCCGGATGATCTGAAAAAGGTTTTGACGCGGTTGAAACTGTGGATTTAGGCAGCACTGCTGCGAATGCCTTTAAGCTTGGCGCAGTTACCGCAATAGTTGTTCAGCGTCCCAGCCTCTTCAACCCAACCATCATCCAAGTTATGGCAGATTCGTTTGCACTCGAAACAGATAAAATAAAGGCCGTCGATGCTCTTGTTGATTTTTTCCCGGTTAAGCACGCGGCCTCTCAGCTTCTCTACGCGAATACCCAGGAGTTCTTCATAGTTTTTCTTTATTTTGCGCCGACCCGCTTCGTCACTTGGAAGATCCTCGTCTTCCGATTCGTCGTGAGTGCCGTCGTCGATATAATCATGAGTTCGGTCCTTGCCGCCGCGGCTGGCGGTCTTTTTTTTCGCTCGTGGCATCTTGGTTTTGATTGGGGCTCCTTGGGTACTTAGCTGCGAATTGTGAAAGATCGCTTAAAGTATTTTTTATTGAACGGGTCAGATCTTGTCAATACCGACTCCGGCAATGCCGGGCGTCAAGCTGTTCGGAAAAAAAAGGCGGAAGACCGTTTAAGCGATCTTCCGCTTGCACATTGTTGCTGCGGAGAAAAAATTACTGTTTGATTGCGGCGGCGCGCCTCTGCAGATAAGCATTCCGCACTGCGCCGTAAAGATCGACCGTTGATTCGGCCACGCGTTCAAATCGATCCAAATTTAGGGATCTTTCATTGACTGTATTGGTGGCGGTTCCAGCCACCGAGCCCCACCACGGAATAAAATAAGTATACGGAGTCATGGCGACGTCGAAGGCATAACCGATCCCATCGCGGACCGTGAGTGGCGGCAGAAATGGCAGGACCAGGTAGGGTCCAGGACCCGCTCCCCAGACGCCGAAGGTTTGCCCGGTGTCCTCGTCTCTTTGCTCAATACCGAAGCCATCCTTCGCGACATCAAAAAATCCCACCAGCCCGATTGTGCTGTTTATCGTGAAGCGCGCGAGTTCGGTCGCCGCGCCGTTAAATTTGAGCTGCAAGCTATTGTTGACGACGCGTCGGACCACGGCAAGATTGTCAAAAAAATTGTGCACGCCACGTTGCACTGGATCCGGCAGTAAAAAATCCCACCCTGTGGCAATCGGTTTCAAAACGTAACGATCGACAACTTCCCGGTTGAACCAAAACATCTTTTCGTTAAAACCCTCAAAGGGATCGTCCTCGAAATCTTCGCCGGCACTGGAGGAAGCCGCCAGTCCACTCAAATTGACTGGAGCCGCAATCGGAAGCGGCTGTGCGTCGGCTTGCGTCAGCATCATCTGGCTGGTTTGTTCTGTATCTTCGGCTGGCGCGCTCTCTTCGGCTCGGGCAGCCGTTTGGACCAGGACCGCGAAGCCCAATGACATACCGAATGCGACGGCTGTTACGGTTGGGGCCCAAACTTTTTTCTCTCTCTTCATCAGGTTCTCCTTCTATCTTCGTGTCTGTGACTTACATTAACACTGCAGGCCGGTCAAGCTTTTTTGCCTGGGTACAGAATATGAAGTGCGTGGGATGAGCCAAAAGTATGCCAGGTGCGCAAACAATTTGTCCCGGTAAGATTGGTAGATGCGGGAGCTTGTTCGCATCCAAGCATCAACATGCCAACCCGCCCTGACACAAACTGTTTATTTGATGGGCAAAAAAACGCCGATTGACCGAAATTGGTATTACCGATCAAGTTTGCACCGCCGCGGCTGATCGGCTAATTTTGGGGCATGGCGGCCGACGCTGAACAAAGGATGATTGTTGTTGGTGTCACGGGCGGGATCGCGTGTTACAAAGCAGTCGAGCTGGTGCGTCTGCTGGTCAAAAATGGTTTCAACGTTCGGGTGATCATGAGTCGCGGCGCAATGGAATTCGTCACGCCGCTCACGTTTCAGACACTCTCTGGCAACCCGGTCGCTACAGAAACCTTTAGCCTGACTCAAGAATCCGAGATCGGTCACATCAATCTCGCGGATTCCGCCGATCTTTTTGTGATTGCGCCGGCGACCGCGAACGTGATCGGAAAATTTGCCAGTGGTATTGCTGATGACTTGTTGACGACGGTCCTGATGGCGACTCAAGCGCCGGTCCTGCTCGCGCCAGCGATGAACATTCATATGTACGAGAACGTGATCGTTCAGGAGAACCTGCGTAAGCTTCATCGGGTGGGTTATCACATCATGGAGCCCGCGGAAGGCTATTTAGCTTGTGGTTACGAGGGCAGAGGCCGTCTGCCGGATCCAGAAAAAATTGCCGAGGAGATCGAACGGCTATTACGACATAAAGATCTCGCCGGCGAAAATTTTTTGATCACTGCAGGTCCGAGCCGAGAACCGCTCGATCCCGTTCGCTACATCTCAAATCGATCGTCGGGCAAAATGGGATATGCGTTGGCTCGCGCCGCCTTGCGACGCGGCGCTAAAGTAGCATTGGTCAGCGGCCCCACGGCTCTCACTGCACCGGCGGGTGCTCGTCTCATCGAGGTTACTACCGCGGCGGAAATGCGCGAGGCAGTTCTGAAGGAATATCCACACTCGACCGCGGTGATTATGGCAGCGGCGGTCGCCGACTATCATGCCGCCGCGCCGAGCGGTCAGAAAATAAAGCGGGGCGTTGGCAATCTCGAGCTTCGGCTCATGCCAAATCCGGATATTTTGAAGGAACTGGGGCAGAACAAAGACGGCAAATGGCTGGTCGGTTTTGCCGCCGAGACGGAGAATCTCACCGCCAATGCGCAAAAGAAACTCCGCGAGAAAAACCTTGATATCGTCATTGCGAACAATGTTGCGGAAAAGGGGAGTGGCTT
>JBIOXP010000193.1:0-5053 GCA_044869705.1 Binatia bacterium
CGGCCTGATCATCAACAGCACCACCAAAGGACAAGGCGGTATCCGCAAACTATCGGACGGAACCGTCACCAAACTCGAGCCCTATTCCGCGCTTGCACCTGCGCATCCGCCGGCTTTCCCGGCCTGCGAACTCGACAAACCTGATTTCGATGACACCTGGCTGAAGGCCGCCAGACCTGACATCGAGAGCAATAACGAGCTTTCGTTTCGTTTGGCTAAGGCTCTGCCCGCCCATGTGCGCTTGTACGATCTGATCTATCATCCGGAGGAGACGGTTTTTCTCCGCCACGGCCGGCTCACGGGCCATATCTGTATGAACGGCAAAGCAATGATCATCCATCAAGCTGCAATAGCGTTCTACAAACACATTTGTCGCGAGCACCTCAAATCCCGAGGCATCGAGGGAGTGTCGGCTCAAAAACAGATACTCAACGCGATGGCGTTCGCCTGGTGAAAAACCTAAACCAAAACGCCGGGCTAATGAGTGGGAGCCAAGAGATCTCTACGAAACTCGCCGCTCGTCTTTGACATGATCAGAAGGAGGGCTAAATAGTTTCCTGATGTCTACCCGGCCATTGGTGATGAGCCTTGTAGAAACGAATTACGGGGCTTCGATAATGGCGCCGCAGTCCTCACAGCGGTAACGGACGCTCGGACTGCTGGCGCTTTCCAATTCTTCGAAGTCGTAGTGCTTCTTACCGAATCTCTCTAGGCATTCCGGACAACAACCCTCGCCTAAGTCTTCCCCGTCGAGCGTAAGATGACAATGGCGGCAGCGCACCGTCCTTTTTCTTACTGGCAAAAGCTCCAGACTCGCGTGAGCGCAGACATTCACGAATTAACAAGATAGCAAATCAGAAAGGCGAAAAAAGCAAAATACGGATGGCCTAATGGCGTAAAAATCACACCGCGTCGTCAGCCCGACAAACCGCCTTGGCGCGCCGCAAACGCTCGCCGGTCGGATGGACAGCATCGCCGAGATAATTTTGCTTTTCGAAACTCTGCAGTATGCGCACCCAAATGCGGCAATCCCAGCCAAGGCGCGTCCAGTACTGCAAGCCCCGTGCGTCTGCTTCGAATTCTGTTTCGGCGGAATAATTCCGGACCGTGACATGGGCCGGCAGGCCGATGTCCGTATTGGAGACCGTGCGCGCGAACGGACCACGTGCAAGAGCGGCACCGCTGTTTTGTCGCGCATGGCCGGAAGTTTCATGGGCAATCTCGTGCGCCAATGTTTGACGCAGCAGCCAAAGATGAAACGGTCGTTTCGCCGCGAGCTTCGCGAGTTCGTGGCTGATGTAAATGCGCCGATTCCCAACGCTCATCCCGAGCACGTCCTTCCGCGGAAAGTCGGAAAGAAAGATGTGATACTCGGAGAGATGCTGCTTGTCGTCGCTCACCGAGACGATTCGCGCCGCCTCGGTTCGTACCAACGCTTCAACGAGCTCATCGGATACGGTAGGAATGGTCGCTTGGGTCGAGCACGCGATCAAACATATCTGCGCTACGACGAGCCCGACCCAAGAACCGATCCGACAGGTTTTACATTGGCGCACAGTTGCTGTCGCCCTTCCCTATGGCAAAATTGCCGTAACCTAGCACATCCCTCTTGAGAGCACTAGCCGCCGTGCGGGCGCAAATCGTCGTCACGTCGAACGGTTCAACCGGCAGAGCACCGGCGTCAGGATTTGAGCCGCGTTACGGAAAGCACGTCACCGGCAGCAATCTGGATCACGCCCTGTTCCGTGTCGAGAGAAAGATTTCCCGCATCGTCCTTTTTTGTGATCTTCCCTTCCGTCGGGTTCGGAAAGCGTCCGGTCTCCGGGCGGAGCGTAACCTTGACCCGATCACCAACCGCCAACACTTTTAGCGCATTCGTAAGCGATTCGAAAATTGCCATGCGAGCCTCCTCAACAAATGTGCGTTATCACGACGCGCAGCTCAGCGCGACTCTCGCTGATCACGCTCATTATCCGCACAAATTCCTGAACTATGATTCCGCTCCTCTGAGCGGAGCCTACGAAAAAGCTTCGTGCCCTTCGCGTCTCCTGAGAAAATAAATCTAAAGAAAGAGCTCTCACATTCGCCAGACTGTGCGAAAACTCATCTTGCCGCCAATTTGTCGTCATCTCTAACCCGTTCGAGACTCAGGGTAAACTCCGTGAGAGATCTTGCATTTTCAACTGCATAAAAGAAAGATTTCTCGGCGGAGTTTATGCGGAGCAAAGTCGAAGCGCCTCGAAATGACAAGTTTTCACACAGTCTGTCGCTCGAGATGGCACGGATTGTTATTCCGAGCGGAACGCGAGGAATCTTTCCCCCAGTATCTTCATTCTCTAGAGGCGCGCGTAAAGCTCATGAATCACTTCGTGGTGAACTCTTTTTTCAATCGTTGCGACCTGCGGCTTACTCAAAGTTCCACCCTGCTTAGTCTTAAGGCGTTGCTGATCACCGAAACCGAACTGAACGTCATCGCTACACTGGCGATCACCGGACTCAGCAAAATGCCGAAAAACGGATAGAGTATGCCGGCGGCAAGCGGAATACCCAGGACATTGTAAAAGAATGCAAAGAAAAGATTTTGCCGAATATTCCGCATAGTCGCGCGGCTCAGCCGGCGCGCTTTGGCGATGCCGCGCAAATCGCCTTTGACCAAGGTCACGCCGGCGCTCTCCATGGCGATATCGGTGCCCGTGCCCATTGCGATTCCCACCTGCGCCTGGGCCAGCGCCGGCGCATCATTCACGCCGTCACCCGCCATGCTAACGATGCGTCCTTCGGCCTGGAGGCGCTTTACGATTTCGCCTTTTTGCTCGGGCAGTACTTCAGCTTGAATTTCATCGATGCCGAGCTTTTTTGCCACCGCTTCCGCAGTGGTACGATTATCTCCGGTCAACATGACGATTCTTACCTGGTCTTCGTGCAGCAGTCGAATCGCTTCAGGTGTTGACCGTTTAACCGGATCGGCAACACCGATCAATCCCGCGATCGCTCCATCGAGCACCACGAACATTACCGTCTGCCCCTCTTTTCTCAGCGCCTCTGACCGCGACGCGATCCCGTTTGCAGCGACGTCCAATTCCTCCAGCAAGCGACGGTTCCCCAGAGCCAGCTGTTTACCGTCGACTTTGCCGACGACTCCTTTCCCGGTCAGCGAGCGAAACTCGCGGGCATCCGCAAGGCTCAACCCTCTCTCCTCCGCTCCTCTGACAATCGCCGCAGCGAGCGGATGCTCGCTGCCGCGCTCCAGACTTGCCGCCAGGTACAAGATTTTGCTCTCGTCTGCCCCAGCCGTCGGCACTATGGTCTCCAGGTGCGGTTTGCCTTCCGTAAGCGTTCCGGTTTTGTCTACCACCAGAGTGTCGATTTTTTCCAAAACTTCCAGCGCTTCGGCATTCTTGATCAAAACCCCGGCGGCTGCGCCGCGGCCCGTGCCGACCATGATCGACATAGGGGTTGCTAGACCGAGCGCGCACGGGCAGGCAATAATCAACACCGCAACGGCGTTAAGCAGTGCATAAGCCATTGCCGGTTCTGGTCCAACAAGCGCCCAAACCATGAACGTCGCGATCGCAACCAGCACCACTGCCGGTACAAAGTAACCGGCGACGACATCGGCTAATTTCTGGATCGGCGCGCGGCTCCGCTGCGCCTCGGCGACCATCCGAACAATTTGCGCCAGCAACGTATCGCTGCCGACGCGCTCGGCGCGCATGATAAAACTCCCGGTGCCGTTGACCGTGCCGCCGGTGATCCGACTGCCTGCGACCTTTTCGTTCGGAATCGGCTCACCTGTGATCATCGATTCATCGACTGAAGTCGTGCCTTCGAGCAGTACGCCATCGACGGGAATTTTTTCGCCGGGGCGAACGCGCAAACGAGCGCCGACCGGTACACGCTCGAGCGCCATATCCGTTTCCGTGCCGTCTTCACGCACGAGGCGTGCGGTCTTCGGCGCCAGACCCAACAACGCTTTGATCGCTTTGCTGGTTTTGCTGCGCGCGCGCAGCTCCAAAACCTGCCCGAGCAATACCAGCGCGGTGATCACCGCAGCGGCGTCGAAATAAACGCCAACCTCGCCGCCGTGGCCTCTGAACGATGGCGGAAAAACGTGCGGGAAAAGTGTCGCCGCCACGCTGTAAAGGAACGCAGTGCCGACGCCAATCGCGATGAGCGTGAACATGTTGAGACTGCGGTTGACAACCGATGCCCACCCGCGCTGAAAAAATGGCCACCCTCCCCAAAGCACGACCGGCGTGGCGAGAACAAGCTGAATCCAATTGAGCACGTGAGGCGAGATATTGCGCTGCACGGGCTGGCCGGGAATCATTTCGGACATGGCGAAAAAGACAACCGGCACGCTCAAGGCGACGCTAACCCAAAAGCGCCGCGTCATATCGATCAACTCGGGATTCGCTTCTTCTTCCAGAGTCACGGTACGCGGTTCGAGCGCCATGCCGCAGATCGGACAGGTGCCCGGTTCGGGACGCACGATCTCGGGATGCATCGGACACACATATTCCGTCTTCACACGTGCAGCGGCCGGCGCTTCTGGCTCCAGGGCCATGCCGCACTTCGGGCATGCGCCGGGTCGTGACTCGCGCACCTCGGGATCCATCGGACAAACATAGACGGCAGCACCGGCATCCTTTTTGGCGGGCTGGGGACTTTCCGTCACGCGATCAGTTGTAATTTCCTGACCACGCCGGTTACCAGTAGAGGACGCTTGGGAAGCTGTTGCCGTGCCGCCCTTTGAGATCTCCGCTGCGCTGGGAACGGGAGCCTCCTGAAGATGCGGCTTGAGAAACGCGTCGGGATTCGCAATGAACTTCACCATGCAGCGGCGGCTGCAAAAATAATAGATTTCTTGTCCGTGCCTTTGTTTCCCTGGCGCGCGCGCCGGATCGACGGTCATACCGCAGACCGGATCGGTAACAGTTTTGGTAGTCGCGCTCGAAGTGTTCTGAGTACGTGTGTGTATTGCAGGGCGACCCACCGCAGGCGAGTTCAAAGCCTTCTCCGGATCTTGTTTGAATTTCGCCAAGCAGTGGTT
>JBIOXP010000194.1:0-12223 GCA_044869705.1 Binatia bacterium
GTGCTGGTAAAAACGATCACTCGATCTCGATACTTTTGCTGAATCTCCGCCGCATACTCGTTCCAGCGGCGCAAAAACGCCAGCGATTCGTCGTTGGTTTTTTCTTTGAGATAATGAATGGTGTTGCTGACCACGCAACGATCGATGCCGGCCTTCTCGTGGGCTTCCAGGAGATTTTCGATAGTGAGCGGAGTCGTGCCGCCCCAACGGCGCTCGCGGGCGAGCTCCGGCGGATAAACGTGGGCATGCCAATCGATGATCATGTTGGAGAACTCCTGATTCAAATTTCTCTTTATTCGGTATTATAGAAAATCGCGCTAAGATCTTTCCAAGTCGGATTGACCGATTCAATCAATGCGACTTTTTTTGCTCGAAGCCAACCTTTGATAGTCTTTTCTCGGGAAATCGCAGAGAGAACATCGGTAGTTTCTTCGTAATAGACAAGTCGCGTTAGGTTATATTTTGCGGTGAATCCCTGAATCTGTTTTGATTTATGCTGGTATACGCGCGACTCCAAATTATTTGTTACACCAGTGTAGATCGTTTTTGAGCGGTTGCTCATAATGTAAACGTAGTAGTGCTTAGATGCCATGTACAGAATACAACCTGATCAGATGTCATCCTGAGCGTCAGCGAAGGATCTATGTTCTTCAGATTCTTCGTCACTCACGTTCCTCAGAATGACAGTCCAGATCTTACCGTATTCTTATCCGTCTTGTTTGTAATTTTTTTCCATTCACCGTTGTTTTATCCCAAGTTCACCCTGCGCTTGGTGTAGAAACGTCAGATCGGCAACTTCGCCCGGCGCGATCTCGCGACTGATTTTCGCGCTGCGACGCGCTTGATCAATGACGAGCTTCAAGCCATCTTCCGGCACGGCGCCGTCGGCATTGAAAAGATTTCTGAGCGCGTCATACGATGCGTAAGCGAATTCACGCTCGACTTTGCCCCATGCGATAAGCGTGCGGACGGCTTCGTCACGGTTGTCGCGGATAAAGCGATTGGCGCGTATCGTTGCCTTGATGACGCGCCGGATCTCTTCGGGTTTCTCTTTGATCTTGCGCGTGTGGGTGCCGAGACCGAGATAGGGAAAACTGAAAAGTTCGTAGGCGCGCGCGAGAATGCGATAGCCTTGCTTTTCCATTTGCGTGTCTGCGGGGGGTGAGATCACCACCACGTCCACCACCCGCTGCTTGAGCGCCGTGAGCCGCGCGGCATCGGACCCCAAGGCCAGAATTTTGATCTCTTTATCCGGATCGATGCCGGCTTGCTTGATCATCATACGCGCGCCGAGATCGGGCGTGGCGCCGAAGCTGCTGATGCCCAATGTTTTCCCCTTCAGGTCCTTGAGCGATTT
This sequence comes from Binatia bacterium, assembly GCA_044869705.1. Classification (GTDB taxonomy): domain Bacteria; phylum Desulfobacterota; class Binatia; order UBA9968; family UBA9968; genus DP-20. The sequence continues at coordinate 1,358 of JBIOXP010000194.1, forward strand.
GAGCTCCGGCTGTGCGATCAAGGTCATCGGCCAATTGTCAAGGAATCCGGCGACGATTCTCACCGGCAAACCGGCGATCGCGCCCGCCACGACCGCGCCGAAAAGTTGACAATAGTCGATATCCCCGCTGGCGAGCGCCGTGATTGCGACGTTGGGGTTCATCCGGATGATCTCGGTCTCGATGTTCTCTTCTTTGAAAAATCCTTTCGCTTGCGCCGTCGCCACTGTCAAGTTGGGCATGTTCGGATTCGACGTCGCGATGCGCAGTCGATCCAACGCGAGAGCCGGGTGCGATAGAAGAACCGCCGTTACGAAGACCGCCAGGGTTTTCATCGTCTTGTCATGTTGCGTTGTGCACCATCCTTATGGACTGACCTTCTCGATGTCATACGAGCAGTGAATTTTAATCACGCAAATCCTATTGCCCAGAGCATCGTTGAATGCTCACTCGAAACCGTACAGAGCCGCGGCATTATCGACGAGGATTTTTTTTTGTGTGCGCTCGTCCGGTGCGAATGCCGCGAGCAAATCGATGAGATCGCCGTCGTTGGGCGTATGCCCCGGCGAGAAATTGTTCGAGTGCGGCCAATCGCTGCCCCAGATGATACGGTCAGACGCCGCGGCAATAACCGCTCTTGCATAAGGAATCACCTCGATAAACGGCAGACCGAAATAGCCGTACACTTCGGTATTGCAAATTTTGTCAGCGCCACTGACCTTTACCCAGACATGCTTTAGCTTGAGAAGCTCGAGCAGCAGTTGAAAGCCGGGCTGGTTCAAGCCGTCCGATGGTCTTACCCTGGCGATATGATCGATCACCACTGGAGTGGGCATGCTGCGGATGCGTTTTTCCTGGGCGAGCAGGTTTGTCATGTCGATGTGGAGATCCACGGACCAGCCTAACTGCGCAATATTTTCGATGCAGCGATCGAGCACATCAAGTCTCACATTGCCGCGCGGGCGGTCGAGCAAGTTGAAGCGCACGCCGCGAATGCCGCTCTCGTCCAGACGGCGCAGCTCGCTTTTCGGCGTCTGATCGTCAATCCGCCCCACGCCGCGAAACTTGCCGCGGGAGCTTTTGATCGCATCCAGGGTTGCCGAGTTATCCAAACCGTGCACGCTCGGTTGCACGATCACGGCGCGTTCGACGCCGATGACCTCAATCATCTTCAAATAGTGCTCCAGCGGTGCTGCCGGCGGCGTGTATTCGTGAGTCGAGAGAAACGGAAATTTTTCCGGCGGACCAAAGACGTGAAAATGGGTGTCGCAAGAATTTCTTGGCGGCGTATAGCTGGGCTTGCGCGTATTGGGATCGGGCGGATAACAGTACGGCACGGGTGATGCTCCAGCAAACCTTTTAACGTAGCTCAGCGCCGGTGTCCAACTCTGTTCAACGAAACGGCCAGCGCACTTGATCTACCGGTTCGGTCGGCGTACAAATTCACCAGATTTGTAGTGTCTGAGAAACGTAAACGGAAGCGAGGACACAGGAATGAGCCGATTCCGCATTCAGTCGCACGGACGCTTACAAGAGTGGGTCGCCGAAGAAAAAAATTATTTCACGCAAGTAGGCCTGGAATACGAGTTTCTGGTCAAGCCGATCGTGACCTGGTCCGCCGACGTGAAACGGGTCGACTCGAGTCCCGCTGACATTCAGCGCGGCGCTTTTGAATCGATCGAGGACGGCCGGGGCTGCAGCTTGAGCGCCGCTTGCCATTGGACCGTCAACATGGCGGCATCGGCAGGGCATGGAAAGATGTGGGGAAACGCCTATTCGGTCTCGCCGTCGGGTATCTTCGTGGCGCCGGACTCGCCGATGCAGAGCCCCGAAGATTTGGCCCGCGTGCCGATCACTGTCGGTTATCACTCGGGCAGCCATTACTCGACCTTGCAAGGACTCGAAGAGTTTCTGCCGCGCGATCGGATCAAGCTCCACTTCGGCGGTTTGCTGCTCGATCGATTGGCGCTGCTCGTCGACCGTCAAGTGCCTGCCGCGAGTCTTTTCGGCGCGCCATTTTATGTGGCCGAACAACTCGGGTTCAAAAAACTCCTCGACACCACGTTCATGATCGGTCATCTCGCTTCAGAAACTGCCAGTCGCGATGACCTGGACAAATACTTCCAGGCCTTGCGCCGCGCGCAGCACGATATCGACCTCGAGCCGGAAGCGTACAAACATTATTTTTTGCGGGAATTGCCCGAGCGCTATCATTCGCAAATCGATGTGCGTCGCTTTGGCCCCGGCGAGCGCATCGTGTTCGAGCGCTATCCGCAAGAGGTGTTCGAGCGCACGCGCCGCTGGATAGAATCGTGGGATCTTTTCCCGCCGGAGCAAAAGGGCAGCGGCGGTTACGAGATCGCGGTGGTTTAATACCGGATGTCAATGTTTTCGGAACATCGTTGCACGAAAGTTTTCTGCGATTGTCATTCTGAACGAAGTGAAGAATCTCGCTCAGAAACGAGATCCTTCGCCGTTCGACTCAGGATGACATTGCGAGACAGCGAGGAAATGCCGCTGCTATACGGCGGCGTGCTGCTTTACCCAATCTAAGATTACTCGGTTCGTTTCCTCGGGCGCTTGCCAGAAAAATCCGTGTGATTGGCCTTTGAGTACGTGCAGTTCGGCGTTGGCAATGCGATTTTTTAGCGTCTCGGCCTGCGCCAGATGATTGCTGCGGGCCGAATCGTTATCACCGATCAGTACCAGAGTCGGGCAACGCACATCGGCAAGGCGGTGCGTCGCTTCCCAGTTGTGGCGCGCGATGATCAAGTGAATGTATTCGGACAGCTTGGAATGAGTTGCCCATGCCAGCTGAAAAAATTCTTCGACTTTGTCCGGGTGCTGCGTACGGTAAGCATCGGTGAAAAACGCGCTGCTATCACAAAACTCCTCGCGCAGCGCTCTTTCGAAACCCTTCTCCACCAGACGAATCACCAGCCAGTGAGGTAAGCCCGGGATACAGTCCGGTCCCGGTCGCGCCGCTTGTCCGGAACCGCTCGCCGCCATGATCAGACTCTTCACCCGTGCGGGAAAATTGAGCGCCATCTCGAGGCCGATCCGGCCACCCATCGAGTGGCCGAGAACGTGGGCCGAGCCGATCCCGAGATGGTCCAGCAACGCAATCACGTCATTGGCCATTTGATTTATCGTGTAGACTTGCTGGCTCGATCGAGACCGGCCGGTGCCGCGCGGATCGTGGATGATGAGATTCAGGCTTGTTGACAGTTCGGGTACTTGATAGGGCTTCCAGACTTCCGCCGAGAAACCCGTCGAGGGAATCAGCACCAGCGGCTCTCCGGAACCGTGGCTCTCATAATAAAGATCGACTCCGGTCGGCAAATATACGCTTGGCATGACTTCGTCACTCCCGACTAGAAGAGTTCGAGACAGTCAAGTCGTTCAAAGAGTTCAAATGTCTCACAGGCGGAGGAATAGAGCCTCGGGTTAACTCTTTTCGATCAAAGACGACCACGGATTGTAGGATGAAGGTAAATGCGCGCTATTCAATTCCTAATTGCTTGATCATCGCCTGGGTGATCGGCCGGCTGGGATCGAGCAGATGCTCGGTCATCGTGTAGTGATTTGCGTTTGGTTCCACGAGGTATTCGACGGGCATGCCGTTTTTTCGAGAGAATTCAAAATAATCCTTCGACATCTGCTGCCAGCCTTCAGGCTCTTCGGCGCCGACCGCCACGATCAGCGGGCATTTGACTCGAGGCGGATGTAATAATGGGCTATTGCGCTCAGCAATCTCCCGGGTCATGCGCACTTCTTGCTGCACGCTAATCTGCATCACCATATTGAGATCGTACACTCCCGAAGTGGCGGCCGCTCCTCGAATCAGATCTTGCGGCATTCCATTTTGTCGCCAGTCGTGCGCGAGTGCCATCGCGGTGAGATGGCCGCCCGCTGAATGACCCGCGACAAAAAGTTTCGCAGGATCGCCTCCGTAGCGAAGAACATTCCTGTAGGTCCAAGCGATGGCCGAACGGGTCTGGCGCACGATGTCCGTGACCGTCACATTCGGGCAGAGATCATACTCGACCAGAACTACCGTTGCGCCGCGCTCCGTAAAGCTCGGCACGAAATTACAATTGTCTTCCTTGCTGCCGCTGCGCCAGTAACCGCCATGAATATAGACGAGCACGGGTCCCGTCGGTTTTGTCGCAGCGTAGATATCCAGGCGCTCGCGCGGTGATTCGCCGTAGGCGATGTTCAGCCATGATTTGGCGTTCTCTCGTATTTTACGGGCTTGTGCGGCGCGAACCTTCGCGAGCTCGGGATATTCGGGCACCGAGACACGCGGGTTATACTGATATTCCAACTCGTCGCGGCGAAAACCTCTATAAGCAGTTTCGTTCATGTGAATGAGCCTCAGCGGATTCCTCTCACTGCGGCCCACACTAGTGGAAGGCGCGATTGCGTGTCAATGATGCATTTAGAAGCACGACGCCAAAAAAACAAAAAGGCCAAGAGTGCCTGCGCCGCAGGACCCTTGGCCTTGGCATTGTAAACGGAAAGTTACTTCACGTGTCTGCTGACGAGCTTGGTCATCTCGAACATCGTGACGGTCTTTTTTCCGCCGAAAACAGCTTTCAATTTATCATCGGCGTTGATGTTGGTCTTTTTCTTTTTGTCTTGCAGGCCATTTTTCTTGATGTAGGCCCACAATTTCTTCGTGACCTCGGTGCGCGGAATCGCCTTGTTGCCGACAACGGCGCTCAGAGCAGTGTCCGGCTGCACCGGCTTCATGAATGCCGCGTTCGGTTTGCGTTTCTTTTTTGCTGCTGCTGCCATTCGGTTTCCTCCTTCAGGAAAGAAAATATTTAGGTACGTGTATAGCAGAGGCCCGTGGCTATTGCCAATGTTTTTTTACTTTTTTCCTCGGAGAAAGGCGGTTTCGGCACGGTCCAGCTCCGGTTCCCCGTCCATCCATCGAATGGCGACCGCATAGTCGCTGCGTGCCCGTTCGACGGACACATACCCCTGGCGCACGTCTTCGAACACCCTCTCGACAGGCCGGCGAAGCGGGTCACCCAACCCGCCGCCGCCGGGGCGCTCGAGGCGAATGATGTCATCGTGGTGAAGCCGATAATCGCCGAACCGCGACGGAAGGCGTATTTCATCTTTGCTTCCGGGGTTGATGATGCACGCTCCTTTTCGGCCACCAAGCCCGCCAGCGCTGCCAAACGGTTCAATGGCGTGCTTATCGGTGCGCATGGAAAAACGCACCTCATCGGCGAGAACGCGGTAGTCCCTGGCGAATCCGAGCCCGCCGCGCCATTCGCCGCCGCCGCCCGAGTCCGCGATCATTTCAAAACGCTCCACCCGCGCCGGGAATTCGGATTCGATAATTTCAATCGGCGCTGTTTTACAATTGCTTAGGTGAAACGCAGTGGCCGAAACTCCATCTCTACCCGAGCGCGCGCCCGTGCCGCCGCTAAAAATCTCGTAATGGACAAACGCCCGCGCGCTCGATTCCGTGCGGCCGCCGAGCACCAAGGCCGCGCTGCCGGAGCCGCCGGCGATCTGCTTGTCGGGAACAAAACGCGCGAGAGCTCTCAACACGGCTTCGGCGACCGCCAGCGCGGTCGGCATATAGGTGTTTACGGCGGCGGGGAACCGTGGATCGACCACGCTTCCTGGACGAAAGGCGGCATCGACGATTCGCGCGAGGCCCTGATTGATGGGAAGAAAACGATCAACCAGCGCAATCAGACAATACGCGCAAGCAGCGCGCACCAGCGGGGGACGAATATTCGCCGGCCCCTGGGTTTGGTCGCTGCTGCCGGTAAAATCGAAATGAAGCTTGTCAGCGGTTTTCTCGATGGCTACGTGAATCCGAATAGGGCAGGTGAGGTTGATACCATCATGATCGACAAAGCTCTCTCCCTCGGATTCCCCGTCCGGCCACGAAGCGATCGTCTGGCGCACGCGATTTTCAGTGTACGCAGACAACTGCTCGGTGGACTCCAGGAGGGTTGTCTTGCCATAGCGATCCATCAACTCGATGATCCGGCGCTCGCCCAAGCGCGCGGCGCCGACCTGCCCGCGCAGATCGCCAATCACAACATCAGGGGTGCGGCTGTTCGCCGTGATCAACGCGTCGATTTCTTTCACCCGCTGGCGCCGCGACATGAATTTGACCGGCGGCAAATGGAGCCCTTCCTGATAAATTTCGCGAGCCGTGCCCGATCCGCTGCCTGGAACGGTGCCGCCGATGTCGCTTTTGTGGGCCATATCCGCAGCAAAGCCGACCCATTCGCCTTTGTAGAAGATGGGTGTCAGCACCCCCATATCGGGGGCATGGGGACTGCCGCCGAGATAAGGATGGTTAATGATGAACGCATCGCCTTCGTGAATGTCGTCGGGAGCAAAGCTCTTGAGCACGGCGGCGGCGCAAGCAGGGAACGCGCCCATATGCAGAGGCAGGACGACGTGCTGTGCGATGACCTCACCGGCCGTGTTCAAGATCGCACAGCTCGCATCCTGGGATTCGCGAATTATGGTCGAGTAGCCGGTGCGAAAAAGCGAGTTCTGCATTTCCTGCACGATTCCGGCGAGGCGAGCTTGAATGACTTGCAGCGTAATAGGATCGACAGCCATGGAGGAAGTAGGCGCGCAGCATGCTGCGCCCGGATTCACGCCTGCGAGCGGAGCGCACGCGTTTCGGATTGGTTAAGCGCAAAATTACCGTCAACGCTGTCGATGGCGACGCGGTAGATTTCACGTGCTTTGGCCTGGGTGACGTAGCCATTGCGAACATCGTTGAGGACGCGCTCGGGGTCGCGCTCGATCGGCTTGCCCAAGCCGCCACCGCCCGGAGTTTCCAGGCTGAACGCTTCGCCCGGATGAAGCACGTGGTCGGAATAGCGAGAGGGAATTACCCGTTCGTCCGGACGGCCGGGGTTCAAAACGCAGTGGCCGGTCTTGCCATTCATGCCACCGTCGATCCCCTTCGGTGCGACGGTGTGTTTGGTCGAGCGCAGCGAAAAACGCGCGTCGTTATCGAGCACCTCGTACTCGCGAACAAATCCCAAACCGCCGCGGAATCGACCCGGGCCGCCGGAATCGGGGATCAATTCGAATCGGCGCACCCGGGTAGCGAACTCGGATTCAATAATCTCGATTGGTGCAATTTTCGCGTTCGACTGATTTACGTTGGTGCCCGAAACACCGTCTTTCCCGCTTCGGCCGCCTGAACCACCGCCGAATATCTCATATTGCACGTAACCTTTGCCGGTTTTGTTGCTGCGCCCGCCGATAATGATCGAGCGGCTGCTGCAGCCGTCGCCGACTTTCTTCTGCGGCGTGATCTGGCTCGAGGCCTCGAGCAGCGATTCCACCAGCGCATGGACAGTGGGATTGTACGTATTCACAGGCGCCGGAAAGCGCGGGTTGACGACGCTCCCCTCGCGCACTTTGATGTCGATGCATTTGGCCAATCCATAATTGATCGCGAGCGCGGGATCGACGAGGCAGGTCAGCAAGTAGCAGCAGGCGGCGCGGACAATAGTCGGCCGAATATTCGCCGGACCTTTGGTCTGTTCGGCCGAACCGGTGAAATCGAAGAGCAGGCGATCGCCTTGCTTCTCGATTCTCACGTGCAGGCGCACCGGCTTATCGAGCTCGACGCCGTCGCTATCGACGAACCGTTCGCCTTCACCGATACCGTCGGGCCATGACGCAATTTCCGCGCGCACTTTCGCTTCCGTCAGGGCAAAAAGCTGCTCGAAGGAGCTCAGGATCGTTTCCTTGCCGTAGCGCTCCATCATCTCGTGAAAGCGGCGCTCGCCGAGACGCGCGGCGCCGACCTGCCCGCGCAGGTCGCCAACGACCAGCTCCGGGGTGCGGCTGTTACAGCCAAGCAGCGCCTCGATGTCCTTGCTGGTTTTGAAATTTTGCACGTATTTGATCGGCGGCACGTGCAAACCTTCCTGATAGATTTCTCGCGCCTGGCTCCAGCAACTGCCCGGCACAGGGCCGCCGATGTCGCTCTTGTGCGCGAGATTCGCCGCGAACCCGACCCATTCGCCCCGGTAGAAAATCGGCGAGAGCACCGCCATGTCCGGAGCATGCGGGCTGCCGCCGAGGTACGGATGATTGGTAATGAAAGCGTCGCCTTCTCGGACCTCGTCGGCGCTGTAGTTTTTGAGAATCCCTGCGGCGCACGCCGGGAACGCCCCCATGTGCAACGGCAGCACGACATGCTGCGCGACCACTTCCCCCTGGCGGTTCAATATTGCGCAGCTCGCGTCCTGCGACTCGCGAATGATGGTCGAGTAGCCGGTACGAAACAGCGAGTTCTGCATCTCCTGCACGATCCCGGCGAGACGCGCCTGGATGACTTGCAAGGTTACGGGATCAACGATGGGCATATTTCCTCAAAGACGGATTAAACGGGTTAAACGGTTTGGCGATTGGAACGAGATGAGTTCAAGCGGTTCGAACCGTTCGAATCGTTCAAGCCGTCGAAATCGGTCATGAGTTCTCCTTAATAATAATGTTCCGATATTCATCCACGGTAGCTCGCTGCTCGGGGTGAATGACCGTGGTGGTGTCCAGTTGCTCCACGATCGCTGGGCCGGTGATTTGATGACGGGGCTCGAGCAACTCGCGCGTGAAAATTTCGGTGGTGAGAATACCATGCTCCTTGCCAAAGAATACTTTGCGCTCGCCGGTTTTGGCAGCTTCGAGTTTTCGCCCGGTGATTTTTCCCGGTGACAATTTCGCTTGAGGAACGAGCCCGAGGGAAATCAAGCGTAAGCTCACGAGCTCGACAGGCTCGGTCTCTGCTTTGTGCCCGGAATTTTGCTCGTGCAGGACATCGAACCGGCCGCGCATCTCGGTCAAATCATGTTTGATCAGCGGCGGCATCGGACAGGGAACGGTCAACTCATAGCCCTGGCCGGCATAGCGAAGATCCATGTAGGGCTCGATCTTGATCTCGTCTTCGCTAAAACCTTCGCTGCGCAACTCCGATTTTGCCTGCTCGATGAGCTGATGAAAGAGATGATTGACGTCGTTCAGATCCAGCTCATCCAAACCGACGAGCTTGGAGCGGACGTAGTCGTGCTTGACATCCGACATCAATAAACCGAGCGCCGAATGGACACCCGGCGTCAAAGGAACCAGAACCGATGGGATCCCCAGGTCGAGAGCCATTCTACCGGCATGCATCGGTCCGCCGCCGCCGAACGCAACCAGTGTAAAATCGCGGATGTCGTAACCGCGCGCCGAAGAGACCGCTTTGATGGCTTCTTCCATTTTGACATTGATGATTTTGAGCACGCCATCTGCGGCTTCGAGGAGATCGAGCTTGAGCGGTTTGGCGATTCGTTCCTGCAGGATCTTTTCCGCTTTCGGTTTGTTGAGCTTCATGCGGCCGCCGAGGAAATGATCGGGATCGAGAACTCCGGTGACGATGTTGGCATCGGTTATGGTGATGTTCTCGCCGCCGCGGTCGTAACAAACAGGGCCGGGATCGGCACCGGCGCTGTCGGGCCCGACCTGCAGGCCGCCGACCGCGTCGATGCGCGCAATCGTGCCGCCGCCGGCGCTCACGGTATGGATGTCGAGCATCGGCAAGGCGATCGGGCGCAGGTTAATTTTTCCTTGCGTGGTGATCACCGGGTTTCCCTGATGAATCAGGGCGACGTCGCAGCTCGTTCCGCCCATATCGAAGGTGATGATGTTGTTGACACCGACGCGCTCGCAGGTGCCCATAGAGGCAATGACACCGCCGGCCGGGCCCGATAGAACGGTGGCGACGGGTTTTTCGCCGGAACCTTTGAACGTGGACACGCCGCCGTTGGACTGCATGATGTAGAGCTTCGGCGTTGTCACGCCCATCTCGCGCATGCGCTGTTCGAGCCGGCTCAAATAGTCGGCCATGACCGGTTGAATGTACGCGTTGATCACGGTCGTGCTCAGGCGATAGAACTCGCGAATCTGCGGCAACACTTCATAGGAAAGCGACAGCCGGGCCTCGGGAAATTCTTGCCGGAAAATTTCTTTGATTTTGAGCTCGTGCGCCGGATTCAAGAACGAAAAAAGAAAGCAAACGGCAACCGATTGCAGATTTTTTTTCTTCAGGCGGCGCACCGCCTGAAGAGAAGCTTCAACGTCGATCGCTTTCAGCACATTGCCGCGAAAATCGACCCGCTCGGGAATCTCTTCGGTGAGATAGGGAGGCGCCAACAGGCGCGGCTTCTCGAAGAAAAGATCGTAAGTTGCCGGACCGTAGCCGCGCGTTTGTTCCATCACTTCGTAGATACCGCGAAACCCCTGCGTGACGAGAAGACCGGTTTTCGCGCCTTTCTCCTCGAGCAGCGCGTTGGTGCCCACGGTCGTCCCGTGACAGAAGAAGGAAATGTTGCTTGCAGGCACGCCCTGGCTCACCAGTTCTTTGACACCGTTCAAAACCGCCTGGAAAGGCTCTCTCGGTGTGGACGGAACTTTGGTGATCGTGATCTCGCCGGTGTCTTCGCTGAAGAAGACAAAATCGGAGAACGTTCCTCCCGTATCGACCGTCACACGGTAATTGGGCATAACGATTTCGTCTACCACTAAATATCCGGAGCTTCAATTCGGCGGACTGCTTCGAATTCTCATAGGCAGTCTCCACAATCCGAAACTCACCACATAAACAGCATGAGATTTTGCTCGCCTACAGAAACTGAAAAATGGGGAAAGATTCCTCGCATCCGCTCGGAATGACAATGCCTGTCATCTCGAACGGAGCGAGAGATCTTTCCGTAATCGTGTCTTCACAGGAGCTTGCGAAGTACTCTCACCCCGTTTCTCCCGCGAGGCGACAGGTGACGGTTCTGGGGCTCCTTCAGTTGACGAATTCCCTCGCCCAT
>JBIOXP010000195.1:0-16977 GCA_044869705.1 Binatia bacterium
CCAGTTCCCAAGCGGTCAAGCGCGTTCCCTGCAAATACGGTCGGGTCTCGGTGGCGACGACACTGAATTCTTTCCCTAACCTCTGGCAGTGCCGGGCGACCTCGACCAATTCTCCACTGATGTTGCAATGGGTCAATATTTGCGCCCGCTTGGGCAGTATGGAGGCGGCGCGTTCGGCGCGCGCCTGCCGGGCTCGAATAATCTGCCGGCCCAATTCGCGCGCGCGAGAGGCAATGGCTTCCCCGACCGTGCCATCCGAATCCACTTTGCTGAACCATTCGTCGAAGAACGCGCCGAGGCCGCGGAAATCGAAGGTCGGTCGAGCGCGGCAAAACGATTCTGTCATGGCCGCGACCTCTTCGCGCAGCGGCGCTGGTTTGGTACCGCGGTAGGCGCAGGCCAGCAGTGCTCCACTGTACAAAAACGTGAGCACTTGCCCGAAAGCTCGGGTTTTCATCTGCCGCACCGCCTCGAGCGCCTGCGCGACCTGCGTGATTTGAATATACTCGATCCGCTCCGGCACCAGGAGCTCATCGAGGATTTTAAACCCGCCGTCGTTCCACAGCACCGGTTCGAAGAGCGGGCTTGGCTGCGTGCTGATCATTCGGTCCTGTCGGCGGACTAGAGATATTGTAAAGCGGCGCGTGCCACTTCGATGGTCTTTTTCTCCGCTTCCTGAAAGCGCGGATCGCGAAAGCCGAACTTGCAATAGAGGCATTCGTCCGAGACCGAGAGAATCGCTCCCGCTTTTTTCCCGCGTACCTGGGAGACGGTTAAAAACGTGGAGGTGACCATGTCGATGGCCGAGACTTGTTGTTCGTTCAGTTGCTGAATCAATTGCGGGGTTTCCTGAAATAGCGCGTCGGTGGTGAAGATCCAGCCGACGTGATAGCGCACCCTGAGGCCGGCGGCGGCGCGCTTTAACGCATCGACGATTTCGGCATCGGCCGTGGTGGAAAAGTTTTCCGGAACGTAATACCGCGATGTGCCTTCGCCGCGCAGCGCGCCCGTAACAATCACCAGATCACCGATCGCGATATTTTTCTGCAGCGAGCCGCAGCTGCCGACCCGAATCAGATTTTCCGCGCCGCCGCCGCAAAGAATTTCCGTCGTGATCGCCGTATCCGGCGCATAACGGCCGCCGTTTCCTACCGTGACCCGTTTACCGTCGAGAAAGCCGGTATGCATCTCGTAATCGAGAAATGTGAAATTCTTTTGTGGATCCTTAAGCAGCTTGAGAATCCCGTCACTGCGCTCCTTCGGGCCCGGGATCAGAGCATGCGATCCGAAGGAATCTGCCTTAAGTCCCAACATTGCAAGCATGCGTTGCGGGGTGAAATGAGCTTCTTTGATAGGCATGATCAGAGTGACTGCTGAACAAAATCGAGAAGATCCTGCACCGGCAACCGGCCCTCAGTGATTTCGCCAAATGACCGCTGACAGAGCGCACTGGCGGTCAGCATGACATCCGCGCCGGTCGCGAGCGCCTCAGTCATGCGATCTGCCGCGCTCCATTGAGCCAGCGCCGGATCCGCTTCGGGAACTCCGCCGCCGCCGCCGCAGCACCATGCCCAGCGGCGGTTACGCGGCATTTCCACCAGTTCGACCCCGGGAATTGCGCTCAGCAGGCGGCGCGGCGGTTCGTAAACTCCCGCGCCCCGCCCGATGTGGCAGGAATCGTGGTAGGTGACTTTCTTGCCCATCGCCCGGGTGAACTTCAGCCGCCCTGACGCTACCAACTGCTCGACATATTCGATGCCATGCAGCACCGTAAACCCGATCTCTTCTGATTTGCCATACTCGCGCCAGATTCGTTGGCAACTGCCGCACGCGGTAATCACTTTGGTGATCCCAGCGCTCTGAAGCGTCGCTAGGTTCGCATCCTTGAGGCGCTGATATTCGCGTCGAAATCCGAGATCGAACGCATAAAGCCCGCAGCATTTTTCGTCTGCGCCAAGGATGACGAACTCCTCGCCGGCAGCCTGAAGCAGCCTGGCGAGCGCCACGGCGCTCTTCCGGCCGCTCGGGCGATCCGCCGAACAACCCGCAAAAAGCAACGTCGGCGCGCTTGCCGTCCCGAGTTGTTTTAGTCCGAGACCTTCGCACCACGCGCCACGCTCCGATTTCGGCTGCCCCCATGGATTGTCATGGCGTTGCAAACCATCATGAATCGCGCAATGCGCCTGTAGCGGGCCTTCCTTTTCGGTGATTTCCTCGCGCATGGCCACCGTGATATCCCACGGACCGTAGCCGTCGTTGCGTACCCCGCAAAGTTCCTGGCACATCAGACAATTCGTGCAAGCATAAATGACTTCTTTGAGCTCCGGAGTAATCGGATCGAGACCGTGAAAGACCCGCTGCGCCATCAGCCAGCGTGATTTCGGCGTATGGCGCTGGAATCGGTAAAACTCGTAGGGCGGGCATTTTTCCTTCGGGCCCGGCACATCTTCCATAGGGTTGGCGGGCCCATGGCCATAACAGGACCCACAGAGAACACAACCGCTCGTTCTTTCGGCAAGGCCTCTGGCGTAAAGCCATTTTCTGACCCGTTCGAGGCCAATCGGATTTTTGCTGTCGTTTCTCACAATTTCAAAAATTAGTTAAGGTCTTAACTTTATAGCTCGCTCATTCACACTGTCAACTAATCGGCTGACCGGCCGCAACGGGCGAAGCTTCGGATTTAGACGAAGGTCAGCTCGCCAGAGCTTCTTGGTTAAGCTTGCGTAGAAGTGACGAGAGTTTTTTCTGCTCGGGACGGGGAAGCACGGCAAAAATTTCTGTGAGGCTTTTTTCGAATAACGGAATCGCGGTTTTGTACAGTTTCGCACCCTTTTCGGTGAGCACGACATGCACTACACGGCGGTCGTTGTCATCGCGCTTTCGCACGACCAATTTTTTTTCCTCGAGTCGGTCGACAATACCGGTCAGATTGCTGACGGTGACCATCATCTTCTGGCCGATTTCACCAAAGGGAAGCCCGCCGGCATAGCCGATCGTCGCGAGAACATAAAACTGCGGCGGCGTAAGGCCCGCTTTGTCCAAATCGCCTTCAAGCTTTTTGTGCGACTGCAAACCGAAACGAAGAAACCGGATCCAAAGGCTGGTAGCGTATGAAGTGAAGAATGGACGCTTGTAAACCGGCACTCGTTGACTGTAGTCGGCCGGCCGCCAAAAAGCAACTTTGTTTTCGCGCAGTCGCGCGCGACATTGCATCGCCACCACCAGAGTGTTAGTCGAAAATGCATGCGCTTACAGCGACGAGTAATGATTCGATGAAACTTCATATTCTCGGCTGCGGCGATGCGTTCGGCAGCGGCGGTCGTCATCAGAGCGGCTATCTTTTTGAAGCCAGTGATCGGTTGTTCTTGCTCGACTGTGGACCGACCACGCTACTTGCAATGAAGCGCGCCGGCTTTGCGCCGCGCCGTCTCGACGCGATTATTCTGAGTCATTTGCACGGCGATCATTTCGCTGGCATTCCATTTTTTTTCATCGAATACCTTTATCAGAATCCGCCCGCTACTGCCGTCACGATCGCGGGGCCGCCGGAGACTCGCGAACGAGTGATGGAACTATGCAAGCTGATGTACGGCAGCGGCAAGAGCCCGGCTCAAAACGCGCCGTTCACCTTTCAGATTTTGCATCCGAACGAGTCGGCGAGCGTAAAGGGCATTGAAGTCTTTCCTTTCCGAGTACCGCATCAAACCGCAGACATTTCTCTGGCCCTGAAGGTTACCTATGAGGGCCGGCGGGTTCTTTTTTCCGGCGATTCAGCATGGACGGATGAATTCATTACGCACGCTCGCGGCATGGATCTATTTCTCTGCGAGTGTTCCTTTTTTACCGCGCAACCCGCGATGCACGTCGATTATCAAAAGCTACGGGCGAACCGCGCGCGGCTTGAGTGCAAAAAACTGCTGCTCACGCATCTCGGCGAAGAAATGCTGGCGCGAAAAAATGAATTGGAAGTTCCTTGCGCCGAGGACGGAATGGTATTGACGATTTAGAGCAATACCGCGCTGCCGCTCCGCGCGTCAGCTTGGATCGTCATCTTCCCGCCCGGTTTGAAAGGGCAGGACCAAAACCCGATAGCCGCTTTTGGTTGAAATTTGCTGGGCTGTTTCTTGCGCCGTGACGAACTCAGCATAGGGCCCGACCCGAACGCGATAAGCGGTTTCGTTCGCACTGACGGCGGTCTTTTCGACGAAAGCATCGATGCCCTTGTCATTGATCAGGCGTGAAAGGGATTCCGCCCGCTCTCTGTCGCGGAAAGATCCCACCTGTAAAATAAACCCTTCGGTAATCTTGACCTGGGTTTTTTCTTGCGCCGGTATAGCGACTGCCGCCATCCGGTCGGCACGGACGCCGACTTGCTGTTCCATTGCGGCGGCCTTTCCCGGCGATCCGGGCGCGCCCTTGAGCATGTCGTAATGATCGAAGCCATATTCCAAAAGCCGCTTCGTATCGCCCCACTGATCGCGCGCCCCGAGAATGGCGACGATTAGGGTCGTGCCGTTCCGTTGTACTGCGCCCACGAAGCACTTCAGCGCAGCATGCGTGTAGCCGGTTTTGCCGCCGATCGCCCCGTCGTAATTCCACAGCAAGCGATTATGATTTCTGACCGAGATGCGCCGCGGCACGACTTTTTTACGTACTACCGCGGTGCTCGTCACGGAGCTGAATTTGGTTTGCACGATTTCGCGAAAAGTCCGGTTTTTCATTGCATAGCGGAACAAGATCGCCAGGTCCTTGGCCGTCGAATAATGATCGGTTGCGGTGAGGCCGTGGGGATTGCTGAAGTGACTATTCGCGGCGCCGAGATCGTGCGCTTTTTTCGTCATCAGCTCACCAAATCGCTCCACCGAGCCGGCGATACCTTCGGCCAACACCACGGCGGCATCGTTGGCCGAGGCAAGCATGATACCGTACAACAACTCTTCGATCGTCAAGGACTGACCCGGACGGAGATAAAGCTTGGAAGCAGGAACGCGAGTGGCCGCCTTTGATACGGTAAACTTCTCTGTCAGGCTGCGGCCGCTTTCCAACGTCAGAATCGCGGTCATAATCTTCGTCGTGCTTGCGGGCGGTAACCGGAGATCGGCTTCTTTCTGGTAAATCAGTTTTCCCGTCGCCGCGTCCATTAAAACTGCGGCACGTGCAGTTAGGTCTTCATCCGGAGAAAATGCCCAACTTGAGTGCGCCGAGGCGGCAATCAGGAAAATGGCGAGAACAAAACTCCTGCCAATGAACTCTCGAGCGTGCAGTGTTGCTGACCTCCGCTAGATTTACGCTATTAGCGTTTGCGTATGCAATGAATAAAACCGGATTTTACCATGCGTTTTACAGAAAATCAGCTTTTTTTCCGATCATCGCAGTGAAATCGGTTTTACTCCGAAGATAATTTGCCTGTTGATAAAGATAGTCGCTTGCCGCTAGCGCTCAGACGCGGGAAACGCGGTGCCAATCCTCGACGTAATCACAAAATTGGTTTGGAGTAACGTCGGCTATTTTTTATCCCGGCTCACACCGTGCCGGCCAATTTCGCGCTCGGCGTTTTCGCTGTTTCGCGCCTGCTCGCCCATAGCTTCGCGGCGAATTTTATCCTGGCAAACTTCACAGATTCCGCCGCGCAAATTTTCCGCAGGCTTGGCGCACACCATACATTTTTTTATCGATTCAGTCATAGTGGCTTCCTGTCAGTTCAAGATTCTGATCTGCTTTGGATCTTCGAGAATGACCTCCAGTCCGTACTGCGGATGATCTTTGATGAAGCCGCTGATTTCGACCTCGCGATTTTCAAAGATTTTTGGCGCCTGTTGGCTTTTTTCGAAAAGCTCCGCCGCGGAATTGAAGATCACCGCGGTCAAAGCTTCGCGTGACGGCCCGAAGCTTAAGAAATAGGTATTGCTCTTGGCGGCATGGCCAACACGAAAGATCCGGCCGCGGATGCGTGCTTGGCGATCGGCCAGTGCGCGAATCTTTTCCACGTCGCGCGCCGCGAGCACCGGTAGCTCAACGGGTTTTTGCTCCGATGGCGGCGCGAGCGGCACAAAACTCACCCGGTGCGCCCCGGGTTCGCCATTGGCCGTTACTGAACGCGCTTCAATACTGATGGCAGACGAATCCGGTCCCGAGGGGTTCCATCTCTGATAAAGCACATGGCTCAAAATCCCGCCGAGAAACGATAGCAACAATGCGCCGGTTACTGCCCCTGAGAAGCGCGTCACGGCTTTCGCTCCCAAAGCCGCAAGAACACCCGGCGATATTCTTCAGCGAGCGGAGCGGCTTCCCGGAAAAACAACAGGTTTTCGTCGTTGGAGTTCTCCGCGGCATACGTCCAGTTGTAGGAGCCGGCCAGAACCACGCTGCGATCGATGATAGCAAACTTTTGATGCATCAAACCGGCATCCTTTTCAGCGCCGACGGGCTTGGCCCCGGAAATCCGGCGCACAGGAATCTTCTGCGCGTCTAAAAATTTGCCTTTGGAGCTTGGATTGGCAAGATCAAAGTCTCGGTCGAGCACGATTTGGATAGCCACGCCCCTTTTTTTCGCCTGCACCAGTGCATTGGCCAAGTCATCACTGGTGAAAGCATAAACGGCGACGAGCAATTCCTTTTTTGCCGAGCCGATCTCGCGCACGACGTGTGCAGCGCATTTTCCGTTCGGGCTGAAGCACGCTTGAACGATCATTTCAGCGCTCGCCGCACTCGGCGCCAGCAGCACACCAAGGAGCCACAGACAGGCTGAAATTATGAATCTTGTCATCGTAAAACAGGCCGGGCGGCTAGCCCTGCCGCTCGCTTTTTCGGCATGCACAGGCCCAAAACCACCCGTTCGAGCACCAGAGCGGCGGAAGTCCCGCCCGATTTCAGACGGTAGTCAGCGGCGAAGAGCGCCTCCATGCAAGACTCCAATTCGGCGAGAGAAAACCTCTCGGCGCGTTGAAAGCACATGTAATCGGCGTACGGATTGCGTGTCAGCAACGGCCCCTGGTCTCCTAGTACAATTTGTTGAAACTGCGGGTAGCTCATGCCGCGTCTCCACAGCTTGGCGAGATCCGTCGCCAAAAGCTGGCGCGCCCGCAGCAAACGCCGTATCTCGCTTGTGAGTGTCCCCAGAATTTTGAGCGCGGCCTCTCCCTGGACGAGCAGACGGGTCAAGTGTGAAAGCGCAGCCTTCGCGTCGCGATCGCCGAGCGCACGCGTCAGATCGAAGATCCAAGCTTCGCCGCGATCGACAATCACGCTTTCCACGTCTTGTTCTGCGATCACCGAGCGATCACCCACGAACAGGAGTAACTTTTCAAGCTCCTGCTGAAGCGAGCGCAAATCATCGCCGGTTCTGGTCAAAAGCATTTCCTGCGCGCGATAATCCAGCGTTTTCCCTGCCCGACGCAGCCGCTCTCCGACTATTTCGAGCAAGGCGGTCCGGCTCACTTTACCGGTCTTGTCACGTTCCAGCGTGAGGTCAAACGCGGCACCAACCGCTTCGAAGCGCTTGTAAAGCCGGGAGCGCCGATCAACTTGAACGGCGCTCAGCAACAGAACGCTCCACTCGGGAAGCCCTTGGTCCAAGAGAATGCCGAGCCGATGATCCTCCGAGCCTTGGTGCTTGGTGAAATCCACAGCGCGGCTGTGGCAGTAGCTCAGCAAACTCTCGATCTCTTCGGCGCACTCGCCTGCTTCATTTTTGAAAAGATCCAGGAGCGGTTCTGAGGCAACGCCCTGCAGAGATTCCCAACGTTCCTGTGTCCAGCCTTCCACGAGCAGCAAGTCAATCAATAATCTTGCCGCCCGATCGTGCTTGCCGTCACGCCAGAGCTCGAGCACCTTCTCGGTGAGATCTTTTTTTTGCTCGCGGGAATAAAAGTAGGGGACATTTTCCACCCACAAGACTTTTTTTCCGGGCAAAAACGGCGGCGTCATCAGCGAAACTTCGATTTGGTCCCAAGTCGCCGTGCGGCCGTCAAAACGCTCTAGGTTGAATCCCCTGGATTGCGGCGGCACGAGCTGGTCCACCACCGACTTACAAGCCTCGTCGACATTTAACTCGTCACCGAAAAAAAGCACCAAGCGCGGCCCGCGGCCGGATCTCAATTCATTGAGGAGGGTTCGGGTATCGCGTTGCATCATCGCTCGCTGCGCCTAGATTTCTTCAGTAAATGTGGCCCGATCGAGTACAGCGGTCGCTGCTCGCCATCAATGCTTCGGCACCCACATCTGGTTTTTCTCATTCCAAGCGTAATCCGATCGCCAGACTTTCAATCCAATCGTGTATTTGCCGCCGGACTTGGTGACGAAAATCCGTTCCGAAGAATGCGGGATTTCGGTGCGCGCGATGATCATCACTTTCTTCGAGATACCTTTATTAATGAGAATACGATCGCCTTCGCGCATTGTGACGCGATTCTCCCGTCTTCGCTTGTTATTCATGGCAGAAAATTATCATTGGCCAACTTGCCAAGCAAATAATCTCGCATGGACCCTCTGCTGTGCCTCGAAGACTCGCCACGCATCGCGCGTCGGCTTAGCTTGACAATCCGTATGCCCTCCGATAGCTCTCCGGAATGCCGTTTGACCTCGCCAGAAATGCCGATGTTCACTCATTTGCCCGCTGGCCGAATGATTGGTGGGGAGCGCATGAAAGATTACTAATTTGATCGGTAATCCCACGGATACCGCGGCTTGCCGTGGCGAAGCTTATTTTCGGCGGCGGCCTCGAGCGCTTCCCCCGACTGAAATTGCTGCTGGCAGACGCCGGCGGCTTCTTGCCCTCCATTTGGGGACGTCTCGACCGCGGTGATGCAATTGAAGAGTCGGATAAACGCAAGATTTCCAAACCGCCGTCCCACTATGTTAAATTGCGGTACTCGACACGATCACCCACAGCCCCATGGCACTAAACTATTTGATTAGCCATTTCGGCGCTGAGCGCGTTCTGCTCGGCAGTGACTATCCTTATCATATGCGAGATCCCGAACCGCTGACCTCACTGTCGAGCAATCAAGTTGACCCGGCACGGATGCGGCAGGTCGCCGGCGCGAACGCCTGTAATTTATTCCCTATCGGTAGCTAAAAATTTCAACTTGGAGGCATGAATGCGATTTGTCACTTTCTTGCACAAGAATGAGCAACGGCTCGGGTTGATGGGGCCGCAAGAGCACGTCATTGACCTCGCCGAGGTTAATCGGCGCTATTTGAAACAGGGCAGTCTCCCTTTTCTCACCACCATGCAGGGCTTCATTGAAGCCGGTCCCAAGGCGATTCAAGTCGCGCGCAAGGCAGAAAAGTACGTAGCTGGAAAGAACGCCGACGACGTGAAAAAACTTGTCAGTGCCGGCGCGTTGGTCAAACCCAGCCAAGCGAGAATCATCTCGCCCATTCCACAACCGAGAAAAAACTGCGTCATGCTCGGGATTAATTACCGAGAACACGTTGACGAAGGCGCTCGCGCGCGCTCCCTCGAAATCAAATATCCCGAATGGCCGGTTTTTTTTACCAAGCCGGCAACGTCGGTGATCGGTCACAACGGGAAGGTCGTCAACCACAAGTGCACGACCAAGCTGGATTGGGAGGTCGAACTCGCCGTGGTGATGGGGAAGAAAGGCCGCGACATTCCCAAAGAAAAAGCCTACGACTATGTATTTGGCTATACGGTATGTCTCGACATGACGGCGCGCGAACTGCAACGGCAGCACGGCCAGTGGTTCAAGGGAAAGTCTCTCGACACTTTCTGTCCGCTCGGTCCGTGGCTTGTCGACAAGAGCGCGCTGCCCGACCCTCAGCAGGTTCGCCTCATTTGCCGGGTCAACGGTGAGGTCATGCAGGATGGCAATACTCGCGATATGATCTTCGATATTCCAACGACAATCGAAAGTCTCTCTGCCGGGATGACGCTCGAGCCGGGCGATATCATCAGCACCGGAACGCCGTCGGGCGTTGGCTTCGCGCGAGTGCCGCCCGTGTTTCTCAAACCTGGCGACAAAGTGGAAGGGGAGATCGAAGGCATCGGAACGTTGCAAGTCGAAATCGTCGCTCCGTAGTTTTGGACGAGGTCCGATGACCTCTGTGAGGAACCCCGCGGTCGCCGGCTCGTTTTATCCAGCCGCGGCTTCGGAACTCAGAACGCTCCTGGAGAATTGCTTTCAAACGAGTCCGCTCGGTCCGCGCGGAACCGCGGGAAAAAACCGCTCCATCATTGCCGGCTTGGTCCCGCACGCCGGCGCGATCTATTCCGGGCCGTGCGCTGCGCACTTTTTCAGCCAGCTCGACACTTCACACCCGCGCATTATTATTCTCGGAGTCAATCACCGCGGGAATGGTCATCGCGCTGCTTTGAGTCCGTGGCGGCGCTGGCGAACACCGCTCGGGGAGGTCGCCGTCAATCAGCGCCTGCATGAGTCGATCCGCGCGCGGACGAATATCCTCGCCGAGGAAGCGGATGCCCATTCTGAGGAGCATAGCATTGAGATTGAGCTGCCGTTTCTCCAATATACCTTGACGGATGTCGAGTTTATTCCCATATCGCTGTCCCGTCTCTCGCTCGGTGAGTGCGCCGACGTCGGCGCCGCCATTGCTGCCGCATGCCAGGCCGAAGCCGGCACGAACACGCTCATTTTGGCCAGTAGCGATCTCAGCCACTATCTTTCGCCCGAACGGACCGAAGCGCTCGACCGCCTGGCGCTTGAGCCGATTTTGGCGCTCGACCCCGAAGGCCTTCTGCGGGTTATCGCAGAACAGAACATCTCGATGTGCGGCGTAATCCCCGCTGCAATCATGCTGTTTGCAGTGAACGCCATGGGCGCCCAGCGGGCGAGATTAGTACAGCATTACCACTCCGGCAACGTCATGCCGATGCGCAAAGTGGTGGGGTACGCATCGGTAGCCATCGAGCGTTGATGGAAGTTGAACACCGTCTCCGGGGCCGGCGGCCTGAACCGTTTGAACGGCTGGAACGGCTTGAACGCATTTGAGCCGCAACTCAGTTTGTTGACTTGCCGATAACCCTTTGTTAAGTGTGCTCACGATGCTGGGGGTGTCTGCCGCAGGCAGACTGAGAGCCTGATCATGTCAGGTAACCCTTTGAACCTGATCCGGGTCGCACCGGCGTAGGGAAGCGTGAGAGTCGCCGTCCCGCATCATCCCAAGCGGGACAAACTTGAAACCGTATTCCCTGGCAACTCTGCGAGGCTGCCGCGGATGCGGTTTTTTTTATTGCTATGAAATTAAAAATCAATGGCGAGGAAAGAGAAATCGCCGACGGAGCTACCCTCACCGCTCTGCTCGAAGACCTGAAAATTCGCCCCGCGCGCGTCGTCGTCGAGCGCAATCGGGAGGTCGTCGCTCGTGAAGCTTATGGCGTTACGCGCCTCGCCGACGGCGATACGCTCGAGATCGTCCATTTTGTCGGCGGAGGATAGATATGGAAGATTTTTTTGAAATTGCCGGAAATAAATATCGCTCCCGGCTGATTGTCGGCACAGGAAAATACAAAGACTTCGATGAGACCCGGCGCGCCATCGAAGTCTCCGGCGCAGAAATCGTTACCGTCGCAGTGCGTCGCGTTAACATTACCGATCCCAACAAGGAAAATTTGCTCGACTATCTCGAGCCAAAAAAATTCACCATTTTGCCCAACACCGCTGGCTGTTATAACGCCGAAGAGGCCGTTCGCACCTGCCGCTTGGCGCGGGAAGCAGGCGTGGGAAAATTGGTCAAGCTCGAAGTGATCGGCGACGATAAAACTCTCTTTCCCGATATCCCGGCCACCATCGAGGCCGCGAGAATCCTGGTGAAGGAAGGTTTCGTGGTGCTCCCTTATATCAACGACGATCCGATCACTGCCAAGCGTCTGGAAGAGATTGGCTGCGCGGCGGTAATGCCGCTGGCCGCGCCGATCGGCTCCGGTCTCGGTATTCGCAACCCCTATAATATCCGAATTATTCTGGAGCAGGCCAAGGTACCGGTGATCGTTGATGCCGGCGTCGGCACCGCTTCGGATGCGGCGCTGGCGATGGAACTGGGTTGTCACGGCGTGCTGATGAATACCGCTATTGCCAGTGCCAAAGATCCCATTTTGATGGCCGAAGCGATGCGCCTCGGCATTGAAGCAGGACGCAAAGCTTATCTCGCCGGAAGAATTCCCAAAAAACTCTACGCCACCGCTTCGAGCCCGCTCGATGGACTGTTGAGCTGAAGCGCGCAAGTGCCCTCGCCGAATTTTGATCTCTATCTTGTTACGGACCGACTCCACACCGGTGGCAGGGATCTGCTCTGGGTTCTCGAGCAGGCATTAGACGGCGGAGTTAAAGCAATCCAGCTGCGGGAAAAGGACTTGAGCGGCAGGGAACTGTTCGTTCTTGCGGAAAAGACGCGCCGGCTCTGCCAGCGCTACCAAGCTGCGTTGCTCATCAATGACCGTCTCGATGTCGCCCTGGCGGTCGATGCCGACGGCGTGCAGCTTGGAAAAATCTCGCTGCCGCTCCCTGACGCGCGCTCACTGCTTGGCACAGATCGTTTTATCGGAGCTTCGGTTCACTCTCTCGAGGAAGCGCAACGCGTGGAAAGTGGCGGCGCCGACTTCATTGTCTTCGGCCCGGTTTACTTCACCCCTTCGAAAGCGGTCTTTGGCCCGCCGCAAGGCGTTCCGGCGCTCAAAAAAATTGTGGCAATCGCCCGGCTTCCTGTTTATGCTATCGGCGGCATCAAGACGGAGAATATCCCTGAACTGCGGAGCGCCGGCGTAGAGAGAATCGCGTTGATTTCAGCCATTCTTGAAGCCCCGCAACCCAAAGAAGTCGCAGAAAAGATGATCGCACTGCTTCGGAGGTAGTTTGGCCGAAACCGTTCAGAGAGTCGCAGCCTATTTGCAACCGAATCCGGTATTGGCGCTGGGGATCGCCTTTGTCGCGGGATTTGCGGCGATGAAAACCGTCGCCTACGATCAGCGCGCCGGCTTTATTTTGTTCGCGCTGGTTGGAGTGGTTGGTTTATTACTGGGCGAGTTCGTGTTAGTTTACTACGGACTCGACGAATACATAGAGTCAATTTCCGAATTCAGAATTTTATTTGATCTAATCGCCGCATACCTCGGCTCCTTTACCGTCGCGGCGATCATTCACTTCATTAAACCCACCTGAGCCACCCTAGCTCAGTCGGTAGAGCAACTGATTCGTAATCAGTAGGTCGGCGGTTCGAATCCGCCGGGTGGCTCCAGATTTTTCAATCGTAGCCTGCTTAATCAGCGTCCGGTTCTATCTTTCGTAACGACTTGTAATGGAATCACTTCAGCGGGCACGATTGTCATGCGATTTCGCTTTGCGCCTTGGTAGTTCATCGAATCACTCGATCCGCTTTCAGTAGCACTCTTTGCGGTATTGTCACCCCGATCTCTTTGGCGGCTTTTAGATTCAAGACCAGCTCAATTTTTGTCGGTTGCTCGACGGGAAGATTTGCGGGCTTTGCCCCTTTCAGAATTTTGTCTACGTAAGTCGCCGCGCGCCGATATAAGTCTCTACGGTCCCAGCCGTAGGACATAATTCCCCCCGCTTCGGTATCCAAATTCTGTCCGGAACCTACGGGTAGACGGCTTTTCGTTGCTATGACCATAAGCTGTTTGCGCTTATCAAAGGGCGTTCCAGGTGGCAGGCGGCTGAAAAGAGCATTGGCCCGTTGCTTCTTTGCCGTTAAAACCGCAGCCTCATAGCCATCAGGGTCTCGAACGGCCAAAGGTATGAGATATACCGATAGTTCCTTTGCCGCAGTTTCTATTTCTGTGAGAAAGACTTTGCTCGCTCCTCCGGGCACACCTGTTCGGTTACTGATTGGAATGACCACAGCCAAGCGACTGAGCTTCGGAATAATTTCCTTGAACAGCTCCAGCATCTTGCCAGCGAGAGCTCCGCTACGTTCTGTTAATCCGGTGACGTTCCCGCCTGGCTGGGCTACGCTCGATATAAGCCCTGTACTTTCCGGATCGGTGCTCGATGTCATGACAATTGGAACCCGAATTCCGCAGTAGGAATATCAAGGTGACTGACCCACAGTCGAAACAGCGGGCAGCACGGGTATGAGAGAAACGGGATGCTCGGGGTGAATTGGAGTTTGATCTGATACACTCCATTCCAACTGCGCCGCAATCGGCAGCCCCTCGGAAATCGTTCGCAACCGGCGCAAAAACTCCTGCCGATCTGCCTGTGGCATGGCAAACCGAATCTGCACACGACGCCCCTGAGAAATCAGATCAGCGCCCACCAAGAAAACAAAATCTCTCACCGCTCTAAGCCGCTTCTCAAACCATGCCCGCGGTAACACCGTCTCGCGAAAATCAGCCAACAGGTTGTACAGCACCCCGCCCATGCGAAACGCCGCGTCGGTTGCCTCAAAAGACTTCAAACAAAACGTGTCTAAGCTTAAATCTTCTTTGAGTTCCTTGATCCGGTTCTCACTGTCGGCTCTCCCGCTATACATCCGGCTAACGACTTCAGCTGCATACGGTACACTGGTCACCATCACCCGGTACGTATAGCCCGGAGAATCGATTAACCGTTTCCCACGGGCTTGCGGGCGCTCTGAGATTTGCTGACGCAGGCAAACAAACCGACGCTGGGTGCCTTTCCAGTTAGGTAAACTCACTTCCAGATCCGCCACCTCCACTCCGCGCGCAACCACACGCCACGCCTTGGACGAGATTGCGTGAACCACCAGCTTGCGCACCACCTCGGTCAGTCGAACCACAATGATGTACGCTAACCCTTCGCTCTCCAAATATTCCAACAACCGCTTCTCGAAAAATCCCGCATCGGCTCTCACTAAGCCGATCTTGTGCCCCACCGGAAGCATCGTCAGCGCCTGCTTTAAAAACTCCACACTGCCATTGGCGCTGCCGCTGTTCCCGCTGCGCAACGTCGCCCATAACAACCGCCGCCCTTCGGCCAAAAACGCCACCAACGGATGATGCGACGGCCGCCCAGGCTTCTGTGGATTGTACCCCTTCAAACTCCCTTGTTGCTCCCCGTACCGACACATCACCGTCGAGTCCAAGTCCAACGTGTGCCCCAGCATTATCGGCCGCATCCGCCCCATGCTGAACCGCATCAGCCTCTCACTGACCTCGGTGACTTCCCGATACCCAAATCTCAAAAACATCCGCCGCAGCGTATCCGGCGAGCTAAACCGCTTCATCCCTAATAACTCTCCCAACAACCGATCCCGCCGATACCTTGTGAAATGTTCAAATCGTTCCGCTCCCAATGCCAATCCATAAAACCAACTCAGCATCACCTCGGCCGGCGCTATCTGGTTGTTCGATCGCTTGGCAAATCTCACCAGCGCTCCGTTCATCTCCTCGCGCAGCTTGATCCATTCAAAGTACAACCGTAAAAGGATCACTCCCGCCCACACCGTGATCGGATGTAACGTAAATCCAAACCTAATCCGCGGGTACACCGGTGATGCTTGCAACTTGCGCCTGGACATTCTATCTATCCGCTCCTGCTCGTATTTCTTTCCCCCTCTTTACTTCATCTATTCTCTTCTGCGCAATTCGGGTTGAAATAGCCACATCGAGAGCAACTCTTCTATCGAGATGCTGCGCCACAGCACTTGCTCTTCCGTGAGCAAGTTGCACGATCTCGTGTACCGCTGTTTGCCGCGTCACCGGTGACACTGGCGCGCTTTGCCATCCATTCATCTCACGCTATGTTTTGAAGCTATTTAGAGTCTTTTAGGTCAAATCCGTAAACGCAGTGATCTCGATGATAATGTGCCCTAATCAGCTCCTCGGAAGCTATTTTCAGGCAAAGCGGCGCCAGCCCCGCGTTATTTAAGCTTCCATATTTAACCGGGTTCTCCCCAAAATTCTCCCAATAGCACGGGCATCGTCTGTGCTGGAATAAAGTTTCGAGATCGGTATCGAGTTTCCGGGCCGAAACCTAAATTGAGCTTCGCCGGCAGTTAAATGGTGACTGTGAGTCGAGCGAAACGAGCCTTCTCTCTTCCTCATGAGCTTGGCATCTCACTGCATGGCCGTTTCCGACTGACTCAACAAGGCCAAACCATTGTTGAATTCACAATCGCGATTATCTTGTTCATCGTCGTAGCGTGGATTCCGGCCGATTTTGGCCTCGCGTTTTACACAAGCCAAGTTGCTCAGAATGCCGCGCGTGAAGGTGCGCGGATCGCCGCCGCAGACTCGACCCTTGTCGTCGCTAATAGTAGCTGCAACATGCCCGCCTGCTACACGTTCGGCAACATTTTTAACGAAACGGCCGTACGGCTGCCCGCAGCACTTTTAACAGGAGCTTCCATAACGGTTCAGTATCCCGCTCCTGGCTCCGCTGGCACTTGCAATCAACAGGTGCTGGTGAGGGTTCAGGGGCAATACAATTTTTTCTTTTATCGAGTACTCGGTTTGTTGGGCGCTCCGGTCCCCTCTGCCGTCACTGTCGATCGTAAAGCAGAAATGAGATGGGAGCATCAATCTGGCTGCGTCGGCGGCGCTATTCCCTAGTTCGTTGTGTCAAATTTACTGCCTACTATTGAGCATCGTTCCATGAACCGTCTTACCCGAAAACGAGGACAGGCCGGCCAGAGTTTCGTTGAGCTTGCGCTCATAACTCCGCTGCTGCTCGGAGCACTGATGGTCGCGGTGGACTTTGGCATAGCGTTTTACATGGGTAACCTCATTGCAGTCGCTGCGCGCGAGGGTGCCCGCGTTGGGAGTGAATTGGAGAAATCCGACAGAACTGATCCTGCAAACCCGAACTTTGCAGTTGCGGACGCTGCGATTGTCCGCAGCAAAGTACAGAGTATGCTCCCGAAATATTTGACTGGCCGACGGATTGAAGTGAGTTTCTATGAAGACGATCCCGGCGTGGGACCACCCGCCTGTAGCGAGAGCATCGAAGTTCGGGTAAGCGGAAATTACAATTTCGGGCTTTACCGCTTGATGAATCTTCTCGGGATGAATGTACCGAC